>JALXCH010000481.1 GCA_026991005.1 Calditrichia bacterium
GAATAATCTCCTGAAACTCCCGCACCACATCGTTTAACTGAAACGGCTTTTTAATTAATTCCAGGTAATGCACAAACTTATCGTGGCGAGAAAGCTGCAGATCTTCAATTTTATCCTTTAAAATCCCTTTCGCAGATTTAACCTCGAACACCTCTTTATTTTCTTCACTTTGAAGAAAAAGTAAAGCGCTTTTCGCCGTAAACACACCCAGTGCGTGGAGCAAAGCCTGATTGACCAGACGCTCCAGATCCGTTTCGCTCATCACTTTAAAGCTGATTTCGAACAGGTTGTGCAAGTCGTAAATTTTTTTCTGGAGCTGTTTGTTGGTTTCGGCAAGCACTTTATTTAGGCGCAGAATCTGCTGGTTGGCTTCGTCCAGTTCCCTGTTGCGATGCAATAAAGTATCCTGCAGATTCTTCAGGCGCAACATGCTGCGAATTCGAGTGTGTAATTCCTCGAACTGAAACGGCTTGGTAATGTAATCGTCGGCACCCGCTTCCATGGCTGCCACTACATCCCGCACATCCTTCCGTGCAGTAACCATAATGATGGGCAGGTAATAATCCAACTCCTGATTCCGAATACGTTTGGTAGCACTGATACCATCCAGATTGGGCATCATCAAATCCATTAGCACAATATCAGGGCGTTCCTTCTGAATGATGTCCAGAACTTTTTCACTATCCAGACATTTTAATACTAAAAAATTTCGGCGCTTAAACTGAAATTCTACCAGTTTGTGAATGGAAGGATCATCATCCACAACTAAAACTTTGTACTTCCGGGATAAATGGTCAAAATCGTTCATATCGGGATCTTAATCCATTATGTTAGAATTTACTTTAAATATAAAACATCTTTTGCTAAATTTTGACAATAATATAGTTTAACAAAAAGGAATCGCATGAGACGTATTATCGGAAAAGCAGCGGGAATCATTATAGTATTTTTATTCATCCTTTCGGTTACGTTTGCGCTATTAACCTGCAAAAACGATTCGACCAAACCGAATAATGATGAATTTAATTATCCTGATTCGAATTTGAGTTTCACCAATCACATTTACCCAATTTTTTTACGGGATTGTGCTGTGAGCGATTGCCATCAAACCGGTAATCCTGCATCGGGGCTGGATCTGGAGACCACCACGCCTAATTTTATTGGGCAGCGGCACGGACTTACCGTGTTCCCCAACGATGCCGACCACAGTCCGCTTTACCTGGTTCTTATCGCGCCTTATGGAGGAACGCCGCGCATGCCGCTGAACCGTATGCAGCTCCCCATGGAAAAGATTAAAGCCATCCGAACCTGGATTAACGAAGGTGCTTCGATTAATAATTAAAGAAAGGGTGAAGATTGAAACCGAAAATCAAGCCGCGCATCTACAAAGGAACCCGGGATTTTTTACCGGAACAGATGATAAAACGCAACTACGTCATTAACATCATTAAAGAAATTTTTGAGGAATTCGGATTCGAGCCGCTGGAAACGCCCACCATCGAACTCTGGGAAACCCTCTCTGGAAAATACGGAGAAGAAGGGGATCGCCTGACCTACCGCTTTATCGACCGCGGCCAGCGGGAAGTGGGATTACGGTACGACCTCACCGTTCCGCTCTCGCGGGTGGTAGCCATGTATCCCAATATTCCCAAACCGTTCAAACGTTACCAGATTCAGCCGGTGTGGCGGGCGGACAAACCGCAGAAAGGGCGCTTCCGCGAATTCTACCAGTGCGATGTGGATATTGTGGGCAGTCCCTCCGTGCTGGCCGATGCCGAAATTATTGCCGTGATTTACCACGTGCTGCAAAAGCTGCAATTCCGTAAATTTAAGATTCGTATTAACAGCCGCAAAATTTTAAGTGGAATCACCGAAATCTCCGGTGCAGGTAATGAAGCCGACGTGGAGGTGAGCCGCGCCATCGATAAGCTGGATAAAATTGGTCTGGAAGGAGTGCGTCAGGAATTGCTTAAACGGGGCATTTCGCCGGAAGGAACGGAACGCATTCTGGATATTTTAAACATCTCGGGAAGCAACACCGAAAAGCTGGAACAAACCGCTCGACTGTTGCAAAGCAGTGCCACAGGCAGCGCAGGGGTGCAGGAGATTCAGGAACTGTTCCGTTTTCTGGAACTTTACGAAATTCCCGATGAATTTCTCATGTTCGACCTGTATCTGGCGCGGGGATTGGATTACTACACCGGCCCCATTTTCGAAACGGTGGTGGAAGAGCCACGCATCGGAAGCATTACCGGCGGAGGCCGCTATGATAAACTGATTGGATTGTTTTCGGGTCAGGAGCATCCCGCCACTGGCAGCAGCATTGGTCTGGAACGCATCATCACGGTAATGGATGAATTGAATATGTTTCCGCCCGATCTACGTACCCCGGTACAGGTGCTGGTCACGGTATTCGATGCCGAAACCCTCCCCTACTCCATCCGGATTGCCAACCGGTTACGCCAGGCGGGAATTCGTACCGATTTGTACACGGGAAAAGCGAAGTTGCGTGGGCAGTTTGGCCTGGCTAACGATAAAGGAATTCCCCTGGTGGTTATTGCCGGACCGGACGAACAGGAAGCGCAGCAGGTGAACATCAAAGATATGCGGCGAGGCGAGCAAATTGCGGTTCCGCTGGAGAAATTAGTAGAGCAGATAAAAGTGATGCTCACCAAATTCGGCAAAACCGATGGCTAAATCTCAAGACTCTCCCCGGGCAAAAGAGACAATGCGCATCCGCCGGGACAATGTGTATTTTGTGCTGGTGGAACCTCACACTCCGGGAAATATCGGAGCTGCCGCCCGCGCGATTAAAACCATGGGGTTCCGCCATCTCCTGCTGGTGAATCCGGCAGACCACCTGAGCGAAGAAGCACGCTGGATGGCCCATGCCTCACTGGATATTCTGGAAAACGCGCAAATTTTTTCCTCTCTGCAAGAAGCCGTTAAAAACACCTATTTTGTGGTGGGCACTACCCAGCGGGAACGGGGTTTTCATCTGCCCTATTACACCCCCAAAGAGCTGGCACGAAAAATCATTCCCATCACTCAGGATTATCCCATTGCGATTGTCTTCGGGCGTGAGAAAACGGGATTGACCAACGAAGAGCTGGCCCATTGCGATGCCATCTCCACCATTCCTGCACACACCCGCCATCCCTCGCTTAATCTGGCTCAGGCAGTGATGGTGTACAGTTACGAGTTTTACCAGGCTTCTTACGAGGACATCAAAACCTACCAGTGGAAGCTGGCCAGTCACGGCGAGCTGGAAGCTCTTTACCAGCACATGCGCCGCAGCCTGGAACTGGTGAACTTTCAGCCCATCGATAGCTGGGAAAATTTTCAGGTACGGTTTAGCCGACTAATGGGGCGGGCACAGGCCGAAAAACGCGATGTGCGGGTGTGGCACAAAATTTTCGATTCTTTTGAAGAATACATTGCTCAACTGCAGAAAGAAGGCAAAAAGCCGGGGAAATAGTGCCTGCCACCTGCTTCAAATTTGGCTTAATGAAAACCGGGATGGGAGACAGAACAAACGAGCACATTTTAAGATGCAGAGATCTCGATGAGATTAAGAGCTTCATTGACAGAACACCGCCCGGTTGCCCCATTATCCCGCGTACAGGTCGATTGATTTTGCGGTAAAAGTGAAATTTCAGGATGAAAGCCATTGACACATGGCTTAACAAAAAGAAGGGAACTTCGGCATTTAAAGAGAATTCCTTTCCGTGAAGACAATCTGAAATCCGATAATCCGCGAGAACCCGATTGAATTATTTTTTCCTGCAATTTAGAAATAGGAAAGTTTCGAAGAGTGCAAACATCCTCGAAAATATTAAAACGGACCGTCTTAAAAAATTGGCCGGGGACCACATCCGCATAAAAAGATTTTGCTCTTTAAAGGTTTCTTTTTTAATATCTCCCGGAAGCGTTTCAGGTAATTTGAGCATTGGAAAATTTACAGGTAAAAAAAGAAAGGCAAAAATATGGCTGTGTATCGATTTAAAGTAGCTTTAGATTTCAACAAACGGATTTACCGGCACATTGAGATTTTAGATTCCCAGACTCTGGACGATTTCCATTGGGCTATTTATCACGCGTTCGATCGCGAGGATCCTCATCTTTATTCATTTTATCTTACCGGAAGAGCCACGAAAAGTCTTTACCGGCGGCGCCAGGCACTGGAATTTACCGACCCGATGGCTTTAGAAGATGACGAGTTTTCCTTCTTCTATCAGAAAGAGAAGTACGACGCCTCCCAGACCAGAATCAGAGATCTGGGACTTTGGGAAAAGGATAAGATGTACTATCTGTTTGATTTTGGCGATGAATGGTGGCACGAAATTACGCTTCTAAAAATCACCGACACAAAAGAAACCGGAGGTTATCCGCGCGTTGTTAAAATTGCGGGAGCATCGCCACCTCAGTACCCGGAGTATGATGAGGAATAGTGATTCCGGCAACTATACAACTTTCTATTAAGAATAGAAACTTTTTGCCTAAAGTTTGCATTTGCAGTGGAAGATTAGTAAATTGTTTGCAGCTTTTGCGGGAGGTTTTATTGTAGGTCGCTAATTTTCATTCGTGCTTATTCGTGTAATTCGTGGTTAAATTTTATTATGGATCGTCACACGCTCATTTCCATTATCTTAGATCAAAGGGAATATTATCAAAACTTTCAATTTATTCCCCGGCTGGACGATTTAAAAATCTCCCAAGGCAAGGAAATTACCATCATATCCGGAATACGACGTTGCGGAAAATCCACTTTACTCCAGGAGATAAGGACAAAAAATAAAGAATCCGATTATTTTTTGAATTTTGATGATGAACGTTTAATTCAGTTTACAGTAGAAGATTTTCAACTTCTTTACGAAGTTTTTATCGAGTTATTCGGTGAACAATCCACATTTTATTTTGACGAAATCCAGAATGTAAAAAACTGGGAACGATTTGTACGCCGGCTTTATGATACCGGTAAAAAAGTTTATCTTACCGGTTCCAATGCTTCCATGCTGAGCAGAGAACTGGGTACCCATTTAACCGGTCGTTATATTCAATATGAACTTTTTCCATTTTCGTTTAAAGAGTTTTTGAAATTAAACCAGGTCAATTATACCCCGGAAGATTTCTTTAAGACAACTGGAAAATCGAACTTAAAAAAATGGTTTAATCAATATTTTAAAGCTGGCGGATTTCCGGAATATTTGCAAAACAGGAACAGAGACTATCTGAAATCCCTTTATGAAAGCATTTTATATCGGGATGTTCTGGTGCGCAACAAGTTGACAAACGAGAAGGAAATTCTTGAGCTCATGTACTATTTATCCAGTAACATCAGTCGCTTGGCCAGCTACAACAGCCTGAAAAACATCATAGGGGTAAAAAATGCCACCACGGTAAAGCGCTATCTGGAATATCTCCAGAATACCTATTTATTGTTCCTGGTTAATAAATTCGACTATTCCTTAAAAAAGCAGTTGTTAAACCCCAAAAAAGTTTATCTAATTGATAATGCTTTAGCGAATGAGATTGGTTTTCATACCTCAGAAGATAACGGGTACTTGCTGGAAAATTTGGTTTTTATTGAATTAAGACGACGGGGAAAACAGGTTTATTATTTCAAAAACAATTTCGAATGTGATTTTTTAATTCGGGAGAAAAACAAAATTACTGCAGCCATCCAGGTAAGCTGGTCGCTGGAAAACAGCAAAACAAAGGAACGTGAGATTGCCGGTTTAAAAAAGGCCATGGAAGCATTTGGTCTGGATGAAGGTCTCATTTTAACGGAGAATGAATCCGAAATTTTAAAATGGGATAAAAGAAATATCAGAGTTTTACCCGTGTGGCAATGGCTTTTGCAGGAAGAAAATGAACAGTCATCAAACAGTTAGTTAAACAGAGCAACAAAAAACATAAGAATCGTTTTAACTGTAGAGAATCGGTTAATCACCCGATAATGTTGTAAAATCTGTTCCGGATGAATTGTGGACGCGGTATGGGCACAATCTAATTTCAAACGCCATTCAATTTAGGTATCACAATTCTTCCTGAGAAAATAAACCAAATTGGCGATAGAACGAGGATTTGACCTGATGATAACCGTTCCTGCTCGTTCTATCGCCCACTCAATTAATTGTTGGGCAACACCTTTCGTTATTTCATAAAGCCGTGATGACAGCCTTTACCTTTGCCCATGGGCTTTTTGCCGTGGGGATGCATTCCGCCATGATGCATTCCACCCATCCCTTTACCGCTTAAAATCATGGCATCGAATTTTTTCTTCTGGGAGTCATCCAGCAAAGCGCGCACTTTTGTGAGGTGCTCGGCACGGATGGTGGCCATCTGTACCCGAATATCGCTAATTTCTTTGATTTTAGCTTTAATTTTACCCATATCCGGTTTGTCTGCGGTAAGTAAAAGCTTCAGTTCATTGCGCTTGGCAACAACCTGGCTTCGCAAGGGCAGCATCTTCTTTTGCATATCCAGGCGTAAATTGGCGAGCTGATCCAGTTGGGTTTCCGTTAACCCCAGGGCAGCACCCAGGCGCGGCATCGCGGGAAGCTCATTCATCATGGGGCCCATGGCTCCCGGTGGCATCTGGGGTCCTGGTTGAGCCAGGGCAATATTCAACATAAAAATAAACAACAAACTACTGAGAGCCAGAATCTTTCTCATGGCATCCTCCTTTGTGGTTTTGGTTGATGAAATGGTTTATTGGGAAAGGTATCATTCAAGTTTAGTTCCGGGGGAATAGGCTCGCTTGGGAATCGCGGGGCATGCATCCCGGGGCGATGCCAGTAAAATCCACCGACCCGTTCCAGCATACGATAAAATTCCTGTCGCTGCACTGGGGGCAGGATGTGCCGGGTACGATAAAGCATCTCCAGCCCCTTCCGCTCGATTCGCCCCCGATAAATGCTTATGGAATCCAGCTTCCGGGCCAGAAGAGCGGTATCCACGGTGTCCTGCTTCAGCATTTCCAGAATTTCCCGGCGGAGGGTAAAAATGGCCTCCCGATCCCCGGCAATTTCCTCCAGAAACTGCTGATGCAGCTCCCGCATCTTTTCCCGTTGTTCCGGAGTAAAGCGGGGATGATGGCGCATCCAGTGTTCCCGCATCATGGGAGGCATCATCATCGGCGGCCTCTGGGGTGCCATCCAGCGAAAATAAACATAGCTCCCGATGGTCACCAGATTTAACACAATTAAAAATACCAGAATTCCTGCTAAAATTTTAATCTTCATTGATGGTTTCCTCAATCATCGTTTCCCATACTATGTCAAAACCCAGATCATACTCGATGTTGTTTTGCTGGGCAGTAATGGAGTTTGCAGCATATTGTAAATCATTCTGCGAATAGCTGGTCATTCCCTTTCCTAACCACACTCCCAACACAATTGCCACAAACAACGTTAGCGAGAAGGCTAAACCTCCCACCAACCGCTGAAGAGGGAGAATCGGCTTATCTGCCTTTTCCTCTGCCAGCGCACGAATCCGGATTAACTCGTAAGGATCCACAGCCAATCGGGGGAGATGCTCCTCCTCCGGCTGCATTAGCTGACTCATTTCCCGAAAATATTCCCGGCAAACGGGACATTCTTCGAGATGTTCATCCACTTCCCGTTTTTTGCTGGGACTCAACCGCCCTTCCTGCCAGTCCAGAAAATATTTGCGATAATGTACCTTCATCTCGTTTTCCTCAGTTTCTAATACATTGGACAACCATTTCCTGAAAAACTTGCGGGTTGAATGATCTGGAAAAAATTCCCGAATACTCCCCTCGAAGTACAACAGAAAATTCTATCTGACATTGTTTCGTCTTCACATTGAGACTCCTCTGCTCTTCGATTTCAAATTTTCCCAACATAGGGTTCCAGCCATTTCTGAAGATTTTTCTTGGCCCGATGGATGCGCGATTCCACCGAAGACAGGGAAATGCCCAGCACCCGAGCAATTTCCTGGTAACTCAACCCATCGTATCGATACAACACCAGAGGCACCCGCTGCTTTTCCGGTAATCTTAAGATTTGCTGCCAGACAATCTGTTCACGCTCCTTCTTCTGCAACAATTCCGCAGGATCCGGAGAATGTTCCCGGGTAGTAAGTCGGGACAATGTTTCGTCCGCAGTGAACGCCTCCTTCAGATTCAAATCCAGGATTTGCCGCCACCGTTGGCGTTTTTCCTTTTTCAGGTAATTCAAGATGTGGTTTACGGCAATGCGATAGATCCAGGTAAACACCGCTGCACGCCCCTGGAAATCGGATAGATTCCGGTACACCTTCACCCAGATATCCTGAGAAAGATCCCGGGCAACGTGCTCATCACCGGTCATCCGATAACACAGATTGAGAACCTTTTCGGCATTCTCTCGATAAATTTCCTCAAAATTCCGTTCCGATTGCTCCACGCGCTCTGCTTCACCTTTCCTGTTCATCGCTTTCGTGTGAAATTAGACAATTGTTCCCGCGAAAACTTGCGCTTTTCTAAAATTTTCCTTCCCGTTTGTACAAAACTCTGGTTTGAATGATTTTTAAACCACAGAAAGTAATTAACCGCAGAGCGCGCAAAGATGGCGTAAAGTGCGCGGCGCAGCATTCTGCGAAAAAGAAAAATTACAAATCCTTTGCGACCTTTGCGGTTTAAAAAACCACAGAGGACACAGAAGGCACTGAAGGGAATGAAAAATGTAAAATGTAAAATGTAAAATGTAAAATGATAAATGATAAATGATAAATGTCCGAAGGATGCTGTGCATAAAATGGGGATTGGTTTTGAACGATTGACAGGAGGATTTATAACAGAATAAGCATTATTCAAAAATAAACCGCAAAGCGCGCAAAGATGGCGCAGAGGGCGCAGCGCAGTGTTATCCGAATAAAAAACTGCAAATTCTTTGCGACCTTTGCGAATCCTTAGCAACCTTTGCGGTTAAAAAAACCACAGAGCGGTTGATAAATGGTACCACATGGTTTTTGCAATAAGAAAATTACAACCACAGAAGACACAGTCAGATACTGATCCTTTGGAAAAACACAGAAGAAACTAAAAGACAAAATAGGTTCAAATGTTAAAAGAGACCGTCCCGGAGGGACGGAATGCAACTAGCCCACAAATTCATTTGTGGGAAATGGAGAATACCAAAACAAACCCTGTCCCGAAGGGACAGAATGAACTGAAAAGAATGAAAAATGATAAATGTCCATAGGATGCTGGGCATAAAATAAAACCATTGGCGAACTTCGCGATTCCATGGCGCTCTTTGCGGTTTTAGAAAAATAACCGCAAAGTGCGCAAAGGTGGCGCAAAGTGCGCGGTGCAGCATTCTGCGAAAAAAATGTAAATCCTTTGCGACCTTTGCGAATACTTAGCGAGCTTTGCGGTTAAAAAAACCACAGAGCGGTTGATAGATGGTAACACATGGTTTTTGCAATAAGAAAAGAAAATTACAACTACAGTAGACACAGTCAGATACTGATCCTTTGGAAAAACACAGAAGAAACTAAAAGACAAAATAGGTTCAAATGTTAAAAGAGACCGTCCCGGAGGGACGGAATGCAACTAGCCCACAAATTCATTTGTGGGAAATGGAGAATACCAAAACAAACCCCGTCCCGAAGGGACAGAATGAACTGAAAAGAATGAAAAATGATAAATGTCCATAGGATGCTTCGCATGAAATAAACCCCTTGGCGAACTTCGCGATTCCATGGCGCTCTTTGCGGTTTTAGAAAAATAACCGCAAAGCGCGCAAAGATGGCGGAGAGGGCGCAGCGCAGTGTTACCCGAATAAAAAACTGCAAATTCTTTGCGACCCTTGCGAATTCTTGGCGTCCATTGCGGTTTAAAAAACCACAAAGGACACAGAAGGCACTGAAGGGAATGAAAAATGAAAAATGATAAATGATAAATGATAAATGATAAATGTCCGAAGGATGCTGTGCAAAAAATGTATCTTATTCGTGCATATTTGTGTAATTCGTGGTTCGTATTAAAAATTTGTATTTGGGATTTGAATTGTCGCTGCGTTCGCCGCGAGCCCTGCAGTTAATTTTTTGCCTCATGTTTACCTCCGCATGGAATTCCCTTTTTTAAATTTGCTGTGGATTTTGAAGAGCACTCAAATTCATTTAATTACCTCTTCTTTTGACAATTCCCAGAAGTTATATTTAAAGAAAAACAGGGATGGAAACACAATGCATTATGGATTACTCACCTTCTTACTCACCTTCACCATTCTGTGGGCACAACAACCGGAAACCGTTTTAACCCTGAGCTGGGGTAGCAAGGATAACCAGGCCGGTTTACGCCAGGCTCCCGACGCAAACTACGGGCCGCAATCCTTTGCCATCCACAATTCCTCACTCCTGCTACTGGACTCGGAAAACGGCTGGCTCAAAGAGTTTCGAAAGGGGAAATTAATCCGGAAGTACCCCATTCCTCCTTACGCTGACGATTTCCAGTTTCTTTCCGAACACAATTACCTCATTTTAAGCGAAAACACCCTTTACCAGTACCGCAACGGGCAATTAACGGTACTTTTCCGTCCCGAAAAACCGCAGGAACTCATCGAATCGTTCCACATGATGGGTACGGAGAAAATCCTCTGCAATCTGGCAGACGGGCGGCATCTCCTCTACTCCCTCCGCCAGGGAACGACCGAAGCGATGGAAAGCGGCTGGCAATTGCCGGATGGCAGCACGCTGCAACTGCTGCGAGAATCCACTTCTCTGGGAAAAATCGTGCTTAACAGGCATACCATTCAGGAGGCGGTGCCGGAAGACAATCTGGCCAGCTTGCGCTACCTGGGCAGAGACGGTGACCACAACCTCTACATCCAGTACGAATTCTTTGTACGCCAGGTACCCTTGCGGGTGCGGCGGGAACTGGCGGTGTATTCTTCCCGGGGCAACCGCCTGCTAACCCTGGACGTTCCGGTAAATAACTACACGTACATCTTCCGGGATAGCTACGTCACTGCCGATGGGGAACTGTACCAGATGTTCACCACCTCTCAGGGAGTCGAGATTGTGCGCTGGCCACTCCCGCGCTACTTCGATGCTCAAAACCCGCCCCATCTGGATTATCCCGACCGCTTTTACCAACAGATTCACTACAACGAGCTCCCTCCGGCCCCGGAACCGGAGCAAGAAGAATCCCTCCGCCAACGGGGCGGATTCGACAGCTACCCGCAGGTCATTCCCGAAGAAGCGCTGCAGCGCGGGGATGCTTACGTGCAGCTGCTGTGGTACTGCTCCCCCGCCAATTTGACCAACGGCATCATCATGGATCCTTACGGCTACCTGGTGCAAACCCCGGAGTGGATTCAAATCGGTTTAAACCAGCGGGTGCCGTACAAATGGGGCGGATTCGAAGATCTGGAGCAGTATGTGTACGGGATTAGCATCGGGAAATATGCCGGGGATAAATATACCAATAAACCCGGAGGAACCCCTTCGGCGGTGGGGGTGGATTGCTCGGGATTTGTTTCCCGCTGCTGGAATTTGCCCTTACACTATTCCACCCGAATGATGGACGATTCCCTCACCGTTGCCTACACCTCATGGCTGGATGCCGAACCCGGGGACGCCGTGCACAAAGTGGGGCACGTCCGTTTGCTGGTTCAGCACAATGGGAACGGGAGTTTGACGGTGGTGGAAGCTTCCGGTCGGGATTGGCGGGTGAATTACCATAGCTACTACTACAGCAACCTGACCGCCTACACACCCCGCTACTATGTCAATCGCCAGGGAACACCCGGGAATATTCCCCAGCCCCGCCTGGAATACAGCATCGCTTCCGGGAAAACCGCCCTGCGTTGGGCGATGGGCGGGCAGGAAAACACCGATGCCGTTCGGGTGTACACCTCCCCCGATGGGAACTCCTGGACGCTGCTGCAATCCCTCCCCGACGACTACCATTCCTTCTCTCTGGTGGTTCCCGAAGGAGAACGCCGCTATTTTAAACTGGTCAGCGTATCTTCGGAGCCGGGGCATCCCGAAAGCAAACCCTCGGATGTGTACGGAGTGTATCGCAATAATAACCATCCCCCGGTGCTGATTGTGGATGGTTTCGACCGCACCACCGCCAGTTACGGGAAATGGCCCCACATTTATCATTCCTTTGCCGTAACCGTGGGGAACGCCCTGTACGCCTACGGTATCCCTTTCTCCACCGTGGATAACGACGCCGTTATCGAGGGCAAAATTTCCCTGAATAACTACGATGCGGTATTCTGGATTCTGGGGGACGAGAGCACCCACGACGGTACATTTAACAAAGAAGAACAGCACATTGTGATGGAGTACCTGAAACAGGGAGGGAAGCTATTTGTAAGCGGTTCGGAAGTGGGCTGGGATTTGGTGGAGAAGGGAACCACCTACGATCAGGATTTTTTTCAGCATTACCTGAAAGCGCATTATGTGGCGGATAATTCTTTTTCCTATAAAGTGATAGGAGAAGCAGGAACCCCGTTTGTGGATCTCACCCTCCATTTTGATAACGGGACGCACGGGATTTACAAAGTAGGTTATCCGGACATTATTCAGGGCAACGAAGGTTCCCATATCGGACTGCGGTACGCCAACGGTTACGGTGCCGGAATTTTTTACAAAGGCACGTTTCCCGATGGATGCGCTCCGGGTCGTCTGGTATATCTGGGATTTCCTTTCGAGACCATTTATCGGGACAGCGAGCGGGTCGCTTTGATGGGACGGGTGCTGGAATTTTTCCAGTATCTCCCACCAACCACTCTGGAACAGCAACAGCAATTGCGGCCAACGTCTTTTCAGTTGCTGGGGAATTACCCCAATCCCTTTAACGGCGAGACGCGTATCCGCTTTCGCATTCCTGCCAGCGGACAGGTGACGGTGGAACTTTTCAACACCCTGGGACAACGCGTTCTGGAACGCACCCGGATTTTCTCCACTGCCGGGGAGAAGGAAATCCCCATTTCTTCGAACGGGATCGCCTCGGGTGTGTACTTTTACCGGGTGACCTTTCAGGGGAAAACCACCCGGACTATCCGGAATGCTTCTCTCATTATTACGAGGTAAACGAACTTGTTTTTAGAGAGGAAGAAGGGTTGAATGAATCAAATCATCGCTTTCTATCAAGCACCTAATACACTTCTTGTTTCTATTTTATTCTTAAGGTGAACCATATATTTGAATGCCTTCCGAAATTACGATATCAGAGAATTTGCTTCTTTTGTTTAAATCAACTAAATCTACCGGTCTGGAAAGGCTGAAAATTAATTCACTATAAAATTTAAAAAACAACTTATCCGGAATACCTTCAACAGCTAAATCAATATCATTACTTTTTCCTTTTTCTTGAATTGCAGAGCCAAATAGAATCACACGTTTCACCCTGTATTTTTGGGCTAATTTTAATATTATTTTCCGGTCTTTTTCAGAAATCATGTTTTATACCTATTCTTTTTAATGCTACAATTAATTTAATATTTTAC
>JALXCH010000482.1:0-29652 GCA_026991005.1 Calditrichia bacterium
GTATATCCTGAAACGGGTGAGTTTAAAGATAGAGAAGGGAGAGTTTGTTTACCTGATCGGGAAAACCGGTGCGGGAAAAACCACCCTGCTTCGCCTCATTTACATGGATTTATTTCCTACCAGAGGTAATGTGAAAATCGAAGATTTTAGTTCTTCCTCCATCAAGCGGCACCAGATTCCTTATTTGCGCCGTCGGGTTGGGGTTATTTTTCAGGATTTCAAACTGTTGAACGACCGCAATGTGTACGAGAACGTAGCGTTTGCCTTGCGGGTAGTTGGTGCCAGGCGTTCGGAAATAAAAAGCCGGGTGCTCAGTGTCCTCACCCAGGTGGGGCTGAATCACAAGCGGTATCATATGCCCAATGTTCTTTCCGGTGGCGAGAAACAGCGAGTCGCCATTGCCCGTGCTCTGGTTAACGAACCGTTCATCCTGTTAGCCGACGAGCCCACCGGAAATCTGGACCCCGAAGCGGCCCGGAGTATTATGGAAATTCTGGAGCGAATTAACCAAAGTGGTACGGCAATTTGCATGGCGACCCACCATTACGATCTCATCCGCACTTGGCCCCATCGTACCCTTTTGCTGGATAACGGAAAAATCGTCCGGGAACTGGATCCCACGAGCTTAAAAAATATGAGCGGTTGAACCTATGACGCTGTTTTTTATCATAAAGGAAGGCATGATTAGCCTGAAGCGCGCCCGGCTTTCGGCGGTGATTACCATACTTTCCATCGCGCTTTCTCTCATTCTGTTAGGTCTGTTTGCCATTATTGGCCAGAATGTGAAAAACACCTTCCTGAAGTTTTATAAACAAATTCAGGTGGAGGCGTTTTTAGACCCAACTTTAAATAGCCAGGAAATTAACCGTTTAAAAGAAACGCTCTCTCAACGAAGTGAAATCTTACAGCTTCGTTATATTTCGCCTTCTGAGGCTCTGGAAGAATTCCGCCGCAGTTTCGATATCGATATCAGCCAGGTTCTGGAGAAAAACCCCTTGCCCCCTTCGTTTCGCATCACCCTGAAACCCGAATTTTCTTCTCCCGCACTGCTGGAAAATTTCGTGAAGTCTATCTCCTCTTTAAAGGGAATTCAGGAGGTGGTTTACCAGAAGGAAATTGTAAACTTCATTAACAAATATTCAGCAATTATTGTTATTGTGTCTCTGGGATTGGTGATATTAACGCTGGTAATTATCGTTATTCTGATTTACAATACCATCCGCCTATCCATTCATTCTCGCCGGGACATTATCCACATCATGGAACTGGTGGGTGCCACGCGGCGCTTTATCAAAAGCCCTTTTTTAGTGGAGGGATTGATTCAGGGAGCATTGGGCAGCCTGCTTGCCCTGGGCGTACTTTTCTTTTTGGTGAAATTTGTACGGAAGGTCATTTTCCCGGAAGTAGTCCTGCCACCTCATTTCTATCTGTCAATATTTTTGGTTGGCCTTTTCCTGGGCTGGATGGGAAGTATGCTTTCCGTGAATAAATATCTTTCCCGCCGGTAGACTCATTCCTGAGTTGAAAGACGGATATCCTGTTTTTTTACATTTGTGGAAGAAATTCGTGTAGAGGAGGGCTTTACTGGCTTTCCCGAAGCTCTTCTGTGGAAAACGGTCGGAACCACACATCCCGGATGATGATTTCGTATTCCCGGGTTGTTTCGGGAGCAGGTGATTTTCCCCGGTACCAATACAGGTTCATCACGATTTTTTTCGGAGAATTGTCTGCTACTGTGTGGAAAGGATGCAGAGAGGCGTGCGCAATCAGCGCGCCGGGGGAAGGTAGCTGCGGGTAATGCCCGCGGTAACCCTGAAAAATCACCGAATCTGGGAACCATTTTATTTTGAAGGTGACGTACGGATTATCTCCGGAAAGGTGTACCGGAAATTTCTGGCTTATTTTGCGGTCGGTTCCCAGAGAATCCCGCCAGTGGATGGTAAACATTCCCAGCGAATCCTGGCGGCTCTTCCCCCAGCGGGAGAATTCGATATCGATTTCGGAATGGTCGTTCCGGTAAAGAAATAACCCCAGAACCAGTTGGGGATGGAAACGGGTAAAATTGCCAATCAGGTAAAATGTGTATTCTCCGTAGCCAAATCGATAGTCGGTAAAAACCTCAGCGCATTTCCAGCCGTGGGAAGAGGGAGTCGTTTTGAGGTGTAAAAAACCTCTCTCATCCAGAAGCACGTTGCTTTTGCGAGCAGACCACAGGTTGGGGCCCGGGGCTTTCGGTTTTCCAGAGTGTTTGATGTGCCAGCGTGTTGGGGGATTCCCAAAAGTAAAACTTTTTTCCCGTGCCCGGAGTAGCCCGCTGTATGTCAGAAAAAGAAAGGTGAGAAGAAAAATAAACCGCTGGTTGAAATGAAAACCGTTCATGCGCTTCCACAGGTGCGATTGTGGTATAACCTTTCCTACAATCGGAATTGGGCACTGATGGCCAGATCCATGCTCTTGCTGTTGTAGAACCATTTAAAATTGTGGTTCAGGTAACTGAGATTGAGCTGAAAATATTTCAAATCCACTCCGAATCCCAGCCCCAGCACCATGCCGAAACGACCTCCCACACCGAGCCCAGCACGCAGGGGGAGTAAAGGAAGAGGGCGATACTCTGTGCCCACTGCCACATAGGGACGGGTGGTGTTGTTCATTTCATTATTCAATCCCTGCATCCAGGCAGCGGTCAGGGTTAAATTGGGGCGTAACTGATAGGCTAGGGCGAAATTCAGAACCTGGGGGATGCCGGTGTGGAAACCGCCTGCAGCATAGGAAGTATCCACCTCCTGGGTGTAGGCATCCAGACTATCCAGATTATTGGCCTGGATGGTATCGATCTGGTACTGGTAAAAGTAAATGGTGTTGTTTTTATTCCAGTTAATTCCGCCCAGCAAATTAATCACGTGGAAGGAAAAGGCCCATTTTTGCCGGAATGTGGCAAATGCTCCCATGTCGAAGGAGAATCCTTTTCCGCCTTCGCTGGTAAGCAAACGGATGCTCTCTTCCACAGAAATATAATCATCCTCGGTAATAAGTTGTCCTGAGGATTCCAGAATGCGGGCGTATTCAATTCCGGTAATGTATTTCCCGGTAACTCCCACGGATGCAAAGTCGAATATTCCGCTAAAATATTGCGTCATCGGGAAACCGATGCTGAAGTTCAACGAAGCAGCAGCCCAACCCAAACCGCTGATGGAATCGAAAAAGTAGTCCTTCCCGTTGGCATTACCGCGGAACGGCAGCTCGAAATAGGCTTTGGGGATGGTCACTTTTCCGCTTCCCATACCGGTGATGGAGAATAATAATGATTTGAAGTAAAAAGACAAGGCTTTTGCTTCTCCCAGCGAAAAAGCCTGATAACCACTCGTGGGAATTTTCCCTAATAAATCATCGATGTCCTGAGAGGTTAGAGAATCCCCGGTGGTGAAATAGCGGTTGTAATCGTTTAAACTGAAACTGTTGTTATGAGCCATCGCGTGCAGAGAGATGAGGTGGAGTTCAAACGAGAAATCATGCGGGACTGCCAGAAGTGCGGGATTTCCGTTGGCAATTTCGGCACCTTCGGCAATAGCAATGCTGCTTTCGGCCATCCCCAGATAGCGAGCATCCACCATGCCCTGTGCCCAAACCAAGGCAACGGAAAGTACAATCCCAAAAAATATGAAAGAAAACTGTTTCATTCATCTATTCCTTTTCATGGACCAGGATATCAAATTGAAATTTCCCGGAAACTTCCATATAATCGTTTCCGCTTACCAGCACACTCCCTTCTGTGTTCTGAAATTCGATTAGAAATCCCACCCGAAGAGGATAACGCTTAAAAAGGAGCAGCTCTTTTTTGGTCAGTTCCAGGGGGACTTCATTCTCCCGAGCCTGGATTACGAAACCGGTGTTGGGATCTACAATTCCGGGTTCCAGGTGAACGGTTTTAATGAATTCCGAATCGGGATTGAAGGCAGTGGTATCGTATAAATCCTCCCGCGTCATATTGGCGCTCACAAACAATTTCAGGGTAGCTCCAAAGGGAAGATGGTTCTGGATACTCCCCAGAAATACAGCGCGTTGAATATCCTCACCTGCCGCATCCCGAATATTCTGATCGATGTCTTCTTTCTGAAGCGTGTCGGGATCAACTTTAATGGGCTCGGGATTTTCGATGGAAATATTCATGGGAGTAGAAAACAGGTAATGCCCGCCAATCTGGTCGCCTACACTTACAGTGGCGAGCCCGCTGTACACCACACTTCCTTCACCTTTCAAATCCGTGGGGAATATGTTCAGAAAATTCGAAACCTCGGGGCCGTTTAATATGATGGTATTCGAGCCGTCTATACCAATATTCTGATTTTCCACACGGATCGTGGCGGAATCGGTAATCATTCCGTTATCATCCTTGTGGTACCCCACAAGTAAGAGGTTTAACATCATGGAATCGATATTGATCTGATTGGTCAGCTCAATGCGTAACGCCACATTGTGGAAATAAAATCCGTGGGGAATGTCGTTGTAGTCGGCAATATCGTGCTCTTCAAAGGGATCCAGAGTCAACGTATCGCGGGCTAATTTCCCTTTAAAATAGGAGAAAGAAATATCGCTGGTGTGAACACTGGCTCGGATTTCCGAGCCAGTCACTACATGAACAAAACCATTCGATTCCTGCGTATTAATCTCAAATTCCAGAGTAATGCTATCCAGAGGTTGTCCAGGATGTTCGTGATTGCGAGCAATCATTCCGTCCAGAATAATAATTTTCCGGGAAATTCCTCCGGGAGTAATAAACGCCGAATCCTGAAAAGATTCCCCATTGCTGGTGAGAAAATCCGGAAGTGTATATTTCAGATGAGCACCCAGGGGAATTTGATTGTCAAAATCCAGCTGGATTTGCCCCTGCTGAATGCGTGCTTCGATAATTTCATTTTCCTGATCAATCCCGATATTCCAGGAATCGGAGAAAGATTGAGGTTCTACTTTCCCGTAAATTTCGCTTACCGTGAGATTGCGCAGTTTAATATCCAATTGGTATCCCGCTGCATTGAGGAGGCTATCGGTAACAATGAACGCCGTGTCCCGGGCAATGGGAAGAAAATATTCCAGGCGAAGAGGTGAATAAATCCATCGACCACGGCTCATAATGGGAGCACTCCCACGCCCCACGCTTCCAGGTGGTAATGTCTGGTTGATGAAAACATCGGAAATCAGTTCATTGGTAGAATCGGAGTACACCTTAATCTCGATACCGTTGGGAGAATAGGTGTTGGGTCCCAGGGTGAAAGGAAGATTGTTGTGAAAAATTAGCTCGATGGTTCCTTTTTCTACTTTCACTCCTTTGAATTCACTCGATTCCACTAGTTTGGGATCGCGAGTGAGGGTTGTTTCCGGCATAAAAATAGGTTGCCCCACCATTCCCGGAAGATAAGGCAGCACATCCACAATGTTGATTGCCCCGGTGGTAATGTTATTCAAAGAATCCAGGGAGAGGGAATCCAGAGTAAAAGAGGTAGTGGAGTCCTGTCCCGGAATGGTTAAATTTTCTCCGGTGATGGTGATGGGATCGATGTCTCCCGAAACTTCAATGAAGAGGGAATCTCCGTGGGTAACAATGGTGCTATCGTTAACAAGTTCGTCCTGAAGGACCATGCGTTCCGTGCGCAGAGGAATTTCGAAGGGTACCACCCAGCGAGGTAATACTGGTTCCTGAATATTACACTGCAAAACCATCAGCAAGCTTATTAAAAATAGAACAATTAGATATCTCATCCAAAATCCTTTTCCTATTTAAGGCTTCAATAATCGTACCACAATCTAATAATCGTGATATCCAAAATTATGTTTAGGTTAAAAACCAACCCGTTCAGTTATTGTGACTGCAATCAAATACGTATGGGATTTTACCCTGGATATGATTGTTCGCGAAAATCCAGAATTTTTGTAATTTTAGAATAATAGACCAATCTTTAATATTATTCTGGTTGAATGGCAAAGTTACTCATAGGATATTACGAATGATTTTAAATAAAATCAAAGAAAATATGGGTTGGGAGCGGTGAGAAAATTGCTTAAAAAGGACTGTGTAAAAATAAATCCCCTCCCGGGAAGCTCAGTGGCTCCCGGAAGGGGAGATATGCTTTATTTAAGGAAAATCATCTTGCGCGTAAGGGTTTTTTCAGGGGTCATCAATTTGTAAATATAAATACCACTGCTCACCGGCGTACCATGCATATTTTTCCCATTCCATTTCAATTTGTGCACACCTGCGCTCTGCACGCCTTTGTACAGGGTGATGACGCGTTGCCCCAGCAGGTTGAATACCGCAATCTCCACATTCTGGCGCGAAGGCAGAGCGTAGGTAATGGTGGTAGAGGGGTTAAAGGGATTGGGATAATTCTGGCGAAGTTGCAGGGTGGTTATGGCATTCTGGCCAGGGTCGTTAATTCCGGTGGTGCCCACAGTAAGATGCACGGGAACGTACACTACCGGTTCGTCGGGGTCATTGCTTTCAATCTGTACACTGGCATAGAACTCTCCCACCGGGAAGTTGTGGGTTTTTATGGTCAGAGTCAAATCCAGAGAGCTTTGTGCGGGAATGGTACCGGAGAGCGGCTCCACCGTTAGCCAGCTATGTTTGCTGATTAACACAGCCAGACTATCGTGCAGATAGGGTTCGTTGTAGGCAATGGTCAAACCATCCTGAGCATCGTGGTTCTGAATGCCGACTGTGTAATCATGCTGGAGGCTGTCCAGTTCCAGATACTGAAAGACAATATTACCGTTATCGTAAAGCACGATTTCAAAGGTGTAGGGGCCGCCATTCAGCACAGTGTAAACATTCTGGTACATAATTACATATCGATTGCCCTGATTTTCCACAAACACCTGGGAACTGTCGGAAAATAGCAGATCATCCCAAAGGGGTGCCAGTAAGGCCCGAGGGGCTAAAACATTGGGTAAAGCAAAATTGTTGTAAGAGACGGAATAGGAGGTGAAACTGGCCCATCCGTTGGTACAGATTTGAATTTGATGGTAGCTGTTTCCGTAAAATGGAAAATCGAAATCGAGTGCGATGGGAGTAGTGGTGGCATTATTCCCGGTCAGGTTTAGCGGAGTACCCGTAGCGGAAATGTCCACCCAGTTAAAGGCAGGCCCGCCTGGTTCGTCGCTATCCACCCAGATGTGCCCGTAAGTATCTGCTCCGCCGCTTCCTCGACCGGTAGGCGCCTGACCGGTAACCTGCACCGTAAATTCCAGCTCACCCAATCCGTCGTTTTGTAAATGCAGGGTTCGCACCAAGGAGTCGGTTACCATGGCGTAAACGGGGATGCTGTCCGGATAAGTAATATCCGGTGCAAAAATTCCGGTTCCGTTTACCGCTATGGAATCCACCAAATTCTGAACGTCTGAGCTGTGAATGATAATCGTTCCGGTAAAAGTAAGCGTAGTGTCGGGAGTAAACCCAATTTGCAGCACCTCGCTCCCCTGTGGCGGAATAACCATGGTTCCCGAAGTGGCAGTAAACTGGGGTATGGAGGATTCCACCAGATGGATAAGGAGGGTGTCCGGTCCCGTATTCTGAAGATGCACCTCCTGGTAGCTGGTAAAATTAAGAAACGTGGGAGGGAAGGTTAAAGCGGTGTTTTCCAGTTCCAGGTGGGCTCCTTCGTGAATGGTAATAAACTTGCTCTGTTCCCAGACGTTGGTATCCCCGGAAGCAATGGTAATGTTCACGGTAGCAATGTGCAGGTGGGGGCAGTTAGGGGCGATGGACACCTGAAAACCACCGGTTACGGTGCTGTCGCCCGGTTGCAGCGCCGCCATGGTCAGCAGGGAATCCTGCACCACCAGGAAGGAATCGCCGGTGGAGAGGGTCACCACCAGACTATCGGTAGGATCCACCCCGATGTTTTCCAGAACGGCAGCCAGCGAAATCGTTTCCCCGGCTTCGGGGGTGCCGTTGTTGTTTCCGGTGGTATCGGCTACCAACAATTCGTCCACCACTACATACGGTCCCTGGGGTGGCAGGATATCAATCGGTTGCTGCACGGGTACCAGATTGTGCCCGGTAACGGTAATCATTCCCTGAACGGGTTGGTTGATTCCATGATCCAGGGTTATTTGTCCATTACCATCGGTGTAGCCGCGCACGACGTGACCCAGGCTGTCCCAGTAACACACCAGTGCTCCACTGACGGGGCCCTGGGCATTGGTGACCTGCACTGTGAAAGGAATTCCAAAAAATGCGGCAGCCGGTGCCGAAACGGTCACCGCTTCCGGGGTGCGCGTCCATACTTCCAGTTCCGGCTCGCCCACCAGCAGGGATTGGTGCATGGTGGGGGAGCAGCTATTGCCATACGATTGATACATATGAAGCCGACCAAAATCCACAATATTCCCGAATGCGGTGATGGTGTCCGAAAGCAGAGCACGTACCATTCCCCGGGCCAGGGTATCCGGCGGGTAAGCGGCACAGCTTTCGGTGAATGCCATAATTCCCACCGCACCACTGTTTTCGCTATGTTTTAACCACACTTCTGCAAACACATCATTGGGTTCATCCAGATCAGCATTATTGCAGGCCACACTGGAAATGACAGGCTGTTTTTCCCCGTTGGTCAAAGCCATAATATGGGTGGTGCTGAATCCCGTTGTGACCCAGCTATTCGCTGAACCGTGCCCAATGTAGTACAGATAGCTTACCCCGCTATTTACGGCGGACATGACGTTGGCGACGGTGGCGTTTCCGATATCGTCTCCCAGGTGGTACACGGGGTTGTACCCGTAGTTGGTGAAATGGTCGGTCGCCCACTGCCCGGCAATGGGATCCTGAAAATCGTTGCTATTGATGACCAGCGCGGCGTGAAACCAGTTGGGATCGGCTAAATAGGGATTTTTTTCGTAACGAATTAATTTGGTGAACACCCGCTCCGCTTCGGCAGCGGTTTTCACCGAAACCCGTCCACCGGAAATATCGGGCAGAATATCGCTCCCCACCAGCAGATAATATGGGAGGTCGCTTTTACTACCTGCAACATCGAACCAGGGAATGAATTCCACATCTCCCACAATGAGCAGGTAATCGGGCTTATCGGTAGCGTTGTCGTAATAAGTTTGAATGAACGACTTAATCTGAGTGGCGGTGGGAGATGGAGCAATGTCGCTGGCTTTAATGACGGTGGTTTTCACTCCCTTCTGGTTTTTCCAGCGAGCAAAGGGGAGAACCTGGTTGTAAAAATTGCTGTGGGTGATGATAAGCATATCCGGGAGTCCCTGGATGCCAAATCCTTTTTCCTGCCGAATCTGCTCGTAGTTTAGCAGGAAGTTTCGGTAAAGGGGTTTAAAAACAGGCGATTCTTGCAGCGAGGTGGCGGTTAGTTCGTTGGCTCCGTCATTCCCTTCCTGAACAATCTCCATCAGAATTTCGCTGGCTACGCGAATTCGGTGGGTAGCGGGTTGAAACAGCACAGGATGGATAACTACCGGTAAGACCCGATAATCGCGTAAAACAGCCGGTTCTTCCTGACTGATATAATCTGCCGGATACCAGGTCTGGCTCTGGTAAACAGTGGCATTGTACGTCCAGGGGGTACTTTCCTGCTCACGTGTGGGCATGGGCTGTGCAGGAAACACCGTAATGCCATCGAATTCCTGATATTTAACGGAGACCACCCGAGCCTGGAAATTGCCGGTAGGGGCAATGCCAATCAGTTCCACGCGCTGAGGCAATTCCGGATAACCGGCGCGGGTATTTTTACCCATCCGGGAAATGGTGATTTTCTGGAAAACGGAACCGTTGTGCTGAACTTCTGTTTTTTCAAATCCCGGAATGCGGATACGCACAATCGTTCTTCCCGGTGTGCTCTCTTCCACTATGGCCTGATATTGCTGGACGCCGGAAGAGAGGGGAACATATTCACCGGCGTTAGCCAGATAAAAAAACAGGAAAAGAATCCCGATAAATCCCAATTTCTTCATGCAAAACTCTCCTTATGCTTCTTATATGATTATTCTGTACGTTTTATTTAAATTATTTAATACGATTGTTTCAGGAAAAAACCTACGAATTTTTGGTGATTTCCGGGGACGATGAGGCGATCTGATCCAGAATAAACTGCTTTATTTCCTGATAGACGGTTTCTTTTTCCACATCGATGCTGATGACATGGTAGGAGTTCTCCAGCGTCACTTTCTGTTTTTGAGTGGAGGCGATGTGCTGGTAGATGTAATCCAGATTCTGATAGGTCACCGTTCGGTCTTTGCGGGAATGAATCAGGAGGGCCGGGGCGGTAACTTCCATCAGGTCGGCACGCACGTGGTGAAGAAGTTCCAGCAGCTGGTCCACACTTTTCACGGGATATTTGTGGTACGACGGCACCTGGGATTTCAGAGCTTTATTGCGAATGTCCGGTCCCCGGGATTTGTGCTGGTAGGTGAGGATGTGCCGGGCTAAGGGAAGCAGGTACAAACGCCAGTCCTTCAGAAACACGGCTCCGGCCAGCGAAATCACCCCATCCACCGGATGGTGCGACGCCAGATGCAACACCAGCGCGCCACCCATGCTCTGCCCGCACACAAACACCCGCTCGCATTGCTGTTTTAGAGTAAAATAGTGCTCACGCACCGCACGGTACCAGTCCGTCCAGTGCACCGGTAGCAAATCCTGGGGCCGGGTTCCGTGTCCCGGCAGCAAGGGCACCGAAACGGTGAAGCCCAATTCGGTGTGGAGCCTCCGGGCAATCTCCCGCCCTTCGTATGGTGCACCGGTGAATCCGTGAATAAACAAAAACCCGATTTTGCTTCCGATAAGAAATAGTGGCTCAGCTCCCAGAAGAACAGGGGAAGGAGCAGGTCTGGTATTTGGTTCGTTTAATTTCATAATATGTTTTCGATTTGATCTTTTTGGTTAACTGACACAGTTCATATATCTGAAAGGGATTAAAACAAATTGTTCATCCATCATGTCTGGCAAATCTAATAAACATTTTGAAAGTGAGCAAAAGGAAAGCAGAAATTTTACATTTTGTTTAATTCCTTAAAAATTTGCTTAATTAGTTGTAAAAAAACAGATTAACTAAATTTCCCCTTCAGATATTAAGAAATTTGTCGATAATTGGTAGATACAATCAAAATTTAAAATTGAATCACGATCGAGAAAATTGATACTTACCTGAAATAAAAACTTTTGACCTGAATTTTGGTCTTTATCAAGATTCTTCTGCTATCCGTGAAGAATATGGAGGTTTTTATTTAATAAGGGCTGGGCACGTCAGGAGATTAAAAAACATTGTACACGAAATGAAAGCAGGTCTGGGCATTGAACACACTGATTGAGCAACTGCGTTTGGAAGATGAAAAGGAATTTGAGAAGCGGCTCGCTTTGTATCGGGAGCGCGAACTCCCGGAAATTCGGGACGAGCTGGAAAAGCTGCTCATTTCCCTCTCGCAAAAGTACGACGAAACGCCGTTGAGTTTGAAGGATGTGAAGTCGCTGCAGGATCCGGTGTTTAAGTACTGGGAAGAGCAAAATTGCGGCGAAAGTTTACAGGTGTGCATCACCGAGCAGTGCCAGGAGACGCATCCGCATTGTTTTGCCAACAAAATGAAGAAACAAATTCGGCGTTTGCAGGAACTGATTTCCCCTTATTTAAAAAATTCTCTTTTGAAGAAGCAGGAACCTTCCCGGCGTAAGGTGAAAATTCTGGTAATTGATGATGATGTGTTTCAATTGAAATTATTGAAATATAAACTGGTGAAGGATGACTATCAGGTAACCACCGCTTTAAATGCTCTAGATGGTTTAAAACTACTGGAAAAAGAGGCGTTCGATCTGATTGTGTGCGACCTGATGATGCCCGGGATGGACGGTTTTTTATTCCTCCAGAAAATAAAAGCCAACGAAAAAACGCGGAATATCCCTTTCATTTTTCTAACTGCCATGAAGGATGATCAGAACATCGTGAAGGGTCTGGAATTGGGAGCGGACGACTATTTGACCAAACCATTTAGTCCCAGTGAGTTAAGTGCTCGCATCAAGCTGGTGCTGAAAAAGAGGAAACCGCATTAATGCCCGAAGTTTTTTACCAATACCGACCGCTCATTATCGTTATTTATTTGCTGGGAATTTTTAGCCTTCTTTCGGTGCTGTTTATTCTGAGTACCATTCTGGTGCGGATTTACCATATTTACACCTTTCGTCGGCTGGAACGTTTACAGGAGCGGTTTACCAACATACTTTTTGAATACCTGGACGATCCTCACACCCGGCGGCCACTTCAGGAAATCCGCTCGTACCGGGAGAAGGAAGAATTCTTTAAATTTTCCCTGCATTATCTGGAAATTCTCAAAGGCAGCGAACGCGATAAAATTCTGGATTTGCTGGTGCTGCTGGACATCCCGGTGCATCTCATCCAGAACCTGTCTCATCATAACCGCTGGCGGCGCGCTTATGCGGCTTACTATCTGGGGGAACTCCACTTTCAACCCGCCATCGACACTTTGCTCAAAGCTCTGAACGATAAATTCTACCTGGTACAATTTTACGCCGCGAAAAGCATTATTCAAATTCAGGAGCAAACGCATTTACGAAGGGCTATTCTAAAATTGTTCCAGATTCCCAGCCTATCGTCGTATCAGATTAAAGAAGCCCTCATTGAGCTAACGGAAGAAGGAATGAAGGTTGCCCAGGCGGTATTTCGGGAGGAGGCGCTGGACGAGAGCCAGAAGAAGATTTTTGTCGATTTGTTTGCTTACCGCCGTTACCAGCCCGTAGCGGAAGATATTTTGTTAACCCTGGTGGATGCTAAGAACCGGGAGTTGAAAATTGCCTGCATTCGGGCGCTGGGATTGCTGAGCTACACTCCCGCTATCGAATTCTTGCGCACGCTTTTGCAGGAAGAAGATTGGGTAATTAAAAGTCAGGTCTATCGGGCTCTGGGGCGGATAGGCGATCTGGGCACCCTGCCGGAGTTTCTGGATTCCATTAAATCTCCCAACTTCTGGATTCGCTACAATGCCGCTCTGGCGCTGTACGATCTGGGAACGGTGGGTATCAATTATCTGAAGAAAATATTTTCGGACCTGGACCATCCGGGACACGAAATTGCCGAGCAGATCCTGGTGGAAAAGAAAATACTTATTGGAGAAAAGTAGAGGCATAACGTGATTCTAATAGAAACCATAGCGTTTTTCTTTAATGTACTCATTTTGCTTTACTATCTATATGTGAACGGCGTTTACCTTTTCCTGAATGTACTGGCTTATTTTCGGGTGCGGATGTTGGTTAAATTCAACCCGTTCGTGCGTCAGGAGCAGGCCTGGAAACCGCCGTTTTCTAAACCGATTACGCTGGTGGTACCTGCTTTTAACGAAGCGAAAAACATCGTCACCAGTTTGCGGGCTCTGCTTCAACTGTATTATCCCAATTACGAGGTAATTCTGGTAAACGATGGCTCCACAGATAATACCCTGGAGCTTCTGGTCAAAGAGTTCGAGTTGATGATGTCGCCTCGCCTTCCGTCCGGAGATTTACCCACACGCCCCGTACACCGCATTTATTATTCCCGCCTGTACGACAACCTGTTTGTCATCGACAAAGAAAACGGCGGGAAGTCCGATGCCATCAACGTGGGAATTAATTTTGCCCGTTTCCCGCTGGTGTGCATCATCGATGCGGATTCCATTCTGGAGCGGGATGCTTTTATCAAGATGGTGCGCCCCTTTATGGAATGGCCGGAAACGGTAGCTGTGGGCGGCATTGTGCGCATTGTGAATGGTTCAGTAATTAAAAACGGCGAGGTGGTGGAACCGCGCCTCAGCCCCAAACCGCTGGTGCGCTTCCAGGCCATCGAGTATCTGCGGGCTTTTCTGTTTGGCCGGGTGGGATGGGATCAGTTGCGCTCTCTGCTCATCATTTCGGGTGCCTTCGGGGTTTACCGCCGCGATGTCCTCCTGAAGGTGGGCGGGTACGATACCAAAACCATTGGCGAGGATATGGAACTCACCATTCGGTTGCATAAATATTTTTTGAAGAGAAAACAAAAATATCGCATCACTTTTGTGCCCGAGCCAGTGTGCTGGACGGAGGTTCCGGAGGATTTAAAATCCCTCAAAGCCCAGCGCAATCGCTGGCAACGGGGACTCATGCAGTCCCTGCTTATGCATAAAGACATCTTCCTGAATCCCCGTTACGGTTTTCTGGGGCTGTTTAGTTACCCGTTTTACATCCTGGGGGAAATGATGAGCCCTATTGTGGAGTTTGGCGGTATGTTGTTTGTATTGCTCTCCTGGGTTCTGGGAATTATTAATCTTCCCTTTGCCCTGTTTTTTCTGTTTGCAGCCGTGCTGTTGGCGGCATTGTTCAGTGTGTCTTCCATTATGCTGGAAGAGCTGGCTTACCACCGCTACGCCAAATTGAAAGATCTTTTAATCCTGACCTTGTACTCCTTTCTGGAAAATATCGGTTACCGGCAAATTCACAGTTACTACCGCTTAACGGGCATGATTGATTATTTCAAAGGCAAACGGGGATGGGGAAAGTTGCGCCGCAAAGGTTTTCGGGAAGAAGAGCCGGTCTCGGAGGTAAAAAATTAAATCGAGAAAGTGAATAGGAACATGCGTTTTTTTAAGAAAAAAAGTGAGTATGAGGAAGACCGCCATTGGTTGGGGATGTTCCTGTTAATCTTCCTGCTTTTTACTCCGTTGTGGATGTGGTTGGGCTGGGTGATTCAGAGCGAGCGCCCGCTTAACCTGCTGGTACTGGACAAAACCGTGCCGGATTTTAAGAGGCAGGAGCATCGGGCGCTGGCCTGGGTGCTGCTGCACCGGAAGTTTACCGGTCCCACGGGAAAGCTGTTCGACATAAATCGCGATTACTTCGGATTTTTTCCGCTGGAGAACGAACAATACCGCCTGAATGGGCTGGAGCAATTCGATTCCACCCAGATAGATAGTCTGGCACAACTGTATCAGGCCGCTTTTTTTACCGATACCTACGGTGTGTACGAGAATGAATGGTATCGGCATCGCAACCTCACGGAGCGCTCGCGCCAGATTTACGGGGGAACCCGTGTGCAGGATGTGTGGTTTTTGCGCCACATGAAGGAGCAACGCAAACTGGTGATTCTGGAATTTAACACGGTGGGCGCCGAAACACCCGCTTATTTTAGGAAACAGATTGAAAAGATGTTCCGTTTCCGCTGGAGTGGCTGGAGCGGGCGCTATTTTGAGGTGCTGGACACGCTGAAAAACCCCGAACTGCCGCGCTGGATTGTGCGCCTTTACAAAAAAGAGCACCACAACCGGTGGCCTTTTACCGGCGACGGAATTGTTCTGGTGCACGCCAGCGAGAAGGTGGAAATCCTGGATGGAGAACGGGATTTGAAGCATCCCTTTCCGCAAATTGTGAGCACACCAGCGGCCCGCCATCGCTTCCATTTGCCGGAGAAAATCGATTTTGCCTACTGGTTCGATATTGTGATACCGGATAAAGGGCATCATCTGTTTGCCGAATACCGGCTGGAGACCACGGCACGAGGCGATTCCATTCTGATGGCCTGGCACATTCCCAATCGCTTCCCGGCTGTGTTTGGGCAGGCGCAGGGAATGCGGTTTTACTACTTTGCGGGCGATTTTTCGGATAATCCCATCTCCCTCACCACGGCCCACCTGCGCTGGATCGAATATTTCCGGGGACTACTGTACACCCGCCAGCCCCTGGACCGAACCCGCTTCTTCTGGCAGTTTTATCGCCCGCTGGTGACGACCATTTTGCAGGAGTACCAGCGGACGCTGATTTCAACAAAAATTGGTGGAGGTAACCAATGAACCTTTTGGCTCCTGTACCTACATCGCGACGATTTCGCTTTCTGATGGGCGGACTTTTATTTTTGTTGGTGATGACCGGATGGAGCGTTCCCGCCCGGGCTCAGAGTCGATTAAATGTCGATTCCCTGTTCAGCGCAGCGCGCCAGTTCGCCCGCCAAGGGGATCGTCAAAAAGCACGGGAATTGTGCCAGCGCATCCTGAAATACAAACCGGGCTACCACGACGTGCGGGTGTACCTGGGGCGGCTGTACGCCTGGGATAAACAGTACGATGCGGCGCGGCGGGAGTTGAACCGGGTGCTGGTGGAAAAACCCACCCACCGCGAAGCGCTGAACGCCCTGGTGGATGTGGAAATCTGGGCAAAAGAGTACCGCGTGGCACTCATTTACGTCACTCGGGCACTGAAGACCTACCCCAACGATCAGGACTTCCTCTACAAAAAAGCCCTGATTCTGGTGAAACTGGGGCGCAAACAGGAAGCGGCCCAGCAACTCACCTGGCTGCTTCGCATCAATCCTGCCCACGAGAAGGCTTTCCGGCTGATGAACAAACTGCGCACCTCGGCGCAGTTGAACAAGATTGCGGTAAAATATGCCCACGACCGTTTCGCACGAAGTGGCTCCCAATATGGTCCCTGGCACATGGCAGCTCTGGAGTATGCCCGGCGTACTCCGGTGGGGAGCGTTTTCCTGCGCGGAAATTTTGCTTACCGCACTTTTTCTTCCAGTTCCCTCCAGGGGGTGCAAATCGAAAGCGATGCCTACCCCAAATTTTTCCCCGGGGTGTACAGCTATTTGAATGTGGGCTACTCCCGGGATAAAGTATTCCCCCGCTGGAGGTTCGGCGCCGAACCGTTTGTTAGCCTGGGCAAAGGATTCGAAACCTCGCTGGGAATTCGTTACCTGAAATTTGCTTCCCGAAATGTGGCTATCTACACCGGTTCACTGGGTAAATATTACCGCAATTACTGGTTTAGCCTGCGGCCGTTTGTTTCTTCGAAAAAGGCGGGATATTCCATCTCCGGTCATCTCTTCATCCGGCGTTATTTTGGAAACGCCGATAGCTTCGTGAATCTGATTGTGGGATTGGGTTCCACCCCCGTGGAAGTGAGCTATCTCGAAGAATTGCAGCGTCTGGATACCCGCCGTATTAGTTTTTTGTGGCAAAATTTGTGGAAAGGCAGCTATATTACCCACTTTGAAATTGGATTTGAACGAGAGGAGTACCGTGTTAATCGGTACGGAAACCGCTTTTTTTTGCGTATGAATATTCAAAAAAGATTTTAGTCTGATATTCACATTCTCTGATGGAAGGGAGAAATGCTCCCTGCTGGGTGAGCGACTATTTCAAGAAATATTAAAGAAACATTGGATTGCATATGAGCTGGAAACAGAAATTTGAACACATCTTTTTCCCGATTAATGCGAAGAACGTTTTGTTGCTCCTGTTTTTCTGGTTGCTTACGGGATTTACCATGGGAACGGCCACGCTGGTGGGGCCAGCGCGCTGGATCAGTAATGCTTCAGGCAACGGTCCGGGTGAATCTTCTCTGGAAAACTGGTTAATTCGTTTGCTCATTTTGCTGTTGGTGGTTACCTCCTTTTTAGTTGCCCTCTGGCTGACGCGAGGTGTCTCTCGCTCCACACGTACCGATGTACGTCTGGGCGTACCCGCTCTGTTAATACTGTTTACTCTGGGAAACCTGTACTTCTGGTTTAATCCCCAGCAATTCCGGGGATACGTAAGCGGGGTGTTTCGTTCTGTGGGGCAGTTTACGTTTGGACCCTACCCGTCTCTGGAAGACATGCAAAAACTAAAGCAGCAGGGGTACACCGCTATTATCAGCCTGCTGCATCCGGCAGTGGTTCCCTTTGAGCCGGGTTTATGGGAGAAAGAAAAACAGAATGCAGAACGGGTGGGAATCCCGCTCATCCATCTGCCCATGCTCCCCTGGGTTAGCGAAAACAAAGCGGCGCTGGACAGCATTCGTACTCTGGCGACCCGAACGAAAGGGCGCTATTATGTGCATTGTTACTTGGGGCGCGACCGGGTGGGGGTGGTCCGTGAACTGGTGGAGCGGGTCAATCCCATCGCGCGGGTGCGCAGCCTTTCGCCCGATTCCTCTCGCTGGGATTTACACCGTCGCAACTCTCTGGAACGGGGGAAAGTGGTAGAACTGGATTCCAACCTGTTTCTTACCCCTTACCCCACCGATGAAGAGTATTTCGCTTACATTTTAACATCTGACGTTAAATTCGTAGTCTCGTTGATGGATTCCACCCGGCCCAAAGATAAACCCTGGATTGAGAAGGAGCGGAAGATTCTCCGCAAGTATCTTATTCCGTTCCGCAACTGGCCAATTCCTACCTGGCCTTTTAAACCGGACAGTGTTTTACAAATTGCCCGGCGTCTTCGTTATCTTCCTCGTCCAGCAGTCGTGCACGGTTTTCTCTCTCGGGGATCTCGCTGGGAGGGCATCATTCAGGCCTTTCGCAGTAACAAGCCTCCATTGCCGCCCACGCTTTTCCGGGATTCCCTGGCGCAGGGGCAGGCCGAAGTGATTGCCCCCAACATGGCGGTGGGCCCCCGGCCGGTTCCCCGGGAGTTTGGTGGTGTGTTGTACAACCGGGGAGTGCGGCGCTACCTCTACCTGGGCAACGCGGATTCATCATTGCGTGCCGTGGATTCGCTAATTGCCCACCGCTCCGGCATTCCCTGGCAAAGTTTTGCTGGCTCTGCCCGGGCACTTTTCAAACATCTGGAACAGGAACCCGGTCCCTGGTACCTGTACGGACCCAATCTGTCCCGGTTGCTCCCGGCACTGAAAGCCTATTTCGGCCCTCCCATTCCCGAAAAAATTATTTTTGACCTCTCTCAGCTTCCACCTCCTCCTCCGGAATGGCGGTCAGGAAAAACCTTCTCTTCACATCGGGTAAAAGGGCTGCCGGGATTAGTACAACGGTTTATCCAGCGCGGTATACCAGATTTGTTTATGCTGCTAATTCTTACGCCCATGCTGGTGCTCTATGCTGCCCTTTCGGCTGCACTGGCGGGATGGTTCCGCAGTGCCAAAAATGTGCGTACACCCTACACCCGTAAAATATTCCATCTTTTTATTTTCACCATGGCTAGCGTGCTGCAGTTTACCCTGGGACTTTCGGCAGTCATTTTGTTTGGTTCCGTGGTGGCGCTGGCGGTGCTGTACGCCGTGTACCGGGGCGATGGCTTCCCTTTTTACGAGGCGATGGCACGCCCCACGGATGCCCCGCACCGCACGCTGTTTATTATTATTCCCCTGCTCACCACCGCCGTGGGGGGCGTGCTGGCTAACCTCTTTTTCCCCAATTTTTCCTACATCGGCTATCTGGTGGGTGGTTGGGGAGATGCCGTGGGCGAACCGGTGGGAGCCCGCTGGGGCAAACATAAATACACCGTGCCGTCCCTGGCAGGGGTACGAGCCACCCGCAGCGTGGAAGGCTCCACCGCGGTCTTTTTGCTGGGAGCCCTGGTGGCTCTGGTGGGCTTGCTGGCAGGGGGATACTCCTTCGCGCACTCACTCACCGTGGCACTGGCTACTGCGCTGGCTGCCACCGCCGTGGAAGCCATCAGTAACCATGGACTGGATAACCTCACCATCCAGTTGGTGGCTTCCGGGGTCGTTACCTGGTTAATTGGGTAACCGGGTTTACTTTGCCGAGGGATGCTCTTCCTGCTTCCGGGCAGAGGTCTCCTGGTCCAGGATAAAATTAACCCAGTTGTCGATGTTCCCTTTCTCCGTAGCATTCAACCGGGCTTCCGGGTGCATCAACAAATAGCTGCGCGGCGGCATCTGGTCGGGAAAAATCTCTTCCGGAATCTGTTCCAGTTTGTGCCGCTGCTTCTTGCGGCTGTAACTTCCCCATTCCGAAAAATTGAGTTCCTTTCGCCCCTCCTGCACGTGAGCACTGATGAACCAGGAAATCGGTGCAATTTTACTGTACCATGGCCAGCGGGTTTCGTTGGAATGGCAATCGAAGCAGGAACGCCGAAAGATGCTCATGATTTCCGGCGGCGCTACCAGCGGATTCTTTACCTCGGGATTACTCCGCTCCACCGGAATGAGCTGTATCACTACGAAGAGGATGATGAGAATCAATCCCCATTTTCGCACTTTTTCCATAACCTTCCTTCCTTTTTTATGATATTAAACAAACACGTGAAATTGTCCGTAACAATTTTCCCGGCTTTTTAAGTTCAACATTTTCACTCATCTTCAAATATGTTTATTTTATTCACGGCACAAAAATAGACCCAAAGAAGGAAAACAAAGTTTCCGGAATTTCAAAAGTTAGCTAAAAATATTTCCGGTGCGATACTTCCTCCTGCTGGTGCAGGAGATTCTTCGCCTCGCTCAAGAGATTCTTCGCTTCGCTAACGCTTCGCTCAGAATGACAGGGGGCGGTAATTGCTGCATTTCGGACAATGGATAATTAAACTGTTAAACTTCTTGCTTTTTCGCTAAAATATAATCATCATTTACCAAAAAACAGGAGAAAAAAATGAATCCAACCAATTCGGAGGTACCCATTACTTCAGAAGATCGGAGTTGGGGAATGCTTGCTCACATTGCGGCGCTGGCAGGTTATCTCATTCCTCTGGGAAACATCATCGGGCCGCTGGTGGTGTGGGCGATGAAACGGGACATCTCCCCCTTTGTGGATTTTCATGGAAAAGAGTCAATTAATTTCCAGATTACGATGACTATTTATGTGGCTTTGTCCATTATCCTCACCCTTTTTGTGGTGGGAATTGTTTTGCTGGTTGCAGTGGGTATCTTCGAACTAATCATGATAATAGTAGCAGCCATTAAAGCAAGTAACGGGGAATATTTCCGTTACCCGCTTTCCATTCGTTTTATCAATTAAGTGATGTTCGATTTTAAAAAAAGGGGATTCGGAGTCTGTGTTTGCTCCTCCAAAGGAAATTTGCTTCCATGGAAGTAAAAAACAAAGGAAGTGATCCCATGAGACAGGTTTTTATGACTACGGGAATGGTGCTCTTATTCTTTCTATTTCAGATGGGATTAGCGGGAATTCATGCGTCTCTGTATTTGCCGCGAGAGATTCAGCAGGCACTGGAAAAGAAAACCCGCACCTTATCCGGAAAACCCGGAGAAGCGTACTGGCAGAACCGTGCCGATTACTCCATCTCCGTAAAGCTGGTGACCGAAGCGGGTAAAATTGAAGGGGAGGAGACGGTAGTTTACCGGAATAACAGTCCCGACAGTTTACGCAAGCTGGTTTTTCGCCTGTATCCCAATCTGTACAAAAAGGGAAATCCCCGCCAATTTCCTTTACCGGAGGAGGATTTAACAGAGGGGATGAGCATCGATTTTCTGAAAATCGGGGAGGAAACCTTTGCAGTAAACGAAGAAAAGAAGAAGGTTCGCCACACTCCTACCAACCTGGTGGTGTATCTGGTGCAGCCTATTCCCCCTGGTGCCAATTGCCGCATCGAATTTCGCTGGCATTTTACTTTGCCCAGAAAGCGTCCGGTGCGTATGGGACAGTATGGCAACAGTGAATTTTTTGTGGCGTACTGGTATCCGCAGGTGGCTGTGTACGATGATGTGAACGGATGGGATATGCGGGAGTACACGGGGACGACCGAATTTTACAACGACTTCAACAATTATGATGTGCGGATTACCTTGCCCGGGGATTATGTGGTGTGGGCGACGGGTAAGTTGCAGAATGCCGAAGAAGTGCTCCGAGCAGAGGTGGTGCGGCGGTACCGCCAGGCGTTGGTGTCGGATACGGTGGTGCACATCATCACGCCGCAGGACTACCGGGAAGGACGGCCCACATTGCCCGGAAGCCAGCATACCTGGCATTTTGTCGCTAAAAACGTCTCCGATTTTTCCTTTGCTACCAGCAATCACTACAACTGGGATGGTGTGAGCCTGGTAGTGGATACCCGGACGGGTCGGCGGGTACTTACTGATGTGGCGTACCCGGATTCGGCCACTCATTACGAAGAGGCAGCGCTTTTTGCTCGGGCTACTGTGGAATATCTCTCCTTTCAGTTACCGGGTGTACCTTTTCCTTATCCCCACATTACCACGTTTTGTAACGGAACCCGCCGTGGGGGGATGGAAACTCCTATGATGACCAACGTTGGGGTTCCGCGGGAACGGTATCGCACAATTGGACTAATCTTTCATGAAATTGCGCATACCTACTTCCCCTTTTACATGGGAATTAACGAACGAAAGTACGCCTGGATGGATGAAGGGTGGGCCAGCTTTTTTCCGCGGGAAGTGGTGGAGCGACTGGAACCGGATCACGATTATCTCAAGGGACAAATTCGGGCTTATGTGGCGAGTGCGGGAAAAGAATGGGAAGTGCCCATGGCAATTCCTTCCTATATCATCAACTCCCCCGCTTACCGCATGGCATCGTACAATCGTTCTTCGGTAGCGTATTACCTGCTGCTGGATTATCTGGGACGGGAGCGTTTTCGGCAGGCGTTGCAGGAATACATCCATCGCTGGCACGGAAAACATCCTCTCCCCATCGATTTCTTTTTTACCTTTAACGAAATTGCCGGAGAGGATTTAAGCTGGTTCTGGAAGCCCTGGTTTTTTGAGATGGGGTATCCCGATCTGGCTCTTACCCGGGTGGTACAACAGGGAGAAACGTGCGAAATCCACGTCCGCCGCGAAGGTAATTTACCGGTTCCGATTAAACTCTTCATTGTGTATCAGGATAGTACGACCCGGGAGGTGTACCGACCCATGTCCCTCTGGAAAAGCGGGCAAAAAGAATTGGTAATTCGTGAGAAAGTAGAGAAACCCCTTCACTCCGTTTGTCTGGAAACTCAATATATTCCCGATGTAAATGAAAAGAATAATTGCCTTATTGTGACGCAGAAAAATGGACGATAGAGCTCGTCCGGAATGACTCAGAAATTTTCCGAGACGTGCCAGGAAGAAAATAGCTGCAACGTGATTTTGTTCTCTGGAGATTGTTTTTACTATCCGAAAACCACCGGATGCGGGTATGTTATTCTGATGTTTTCCCTCCCAGGAGTCTTTTCAATACCTCGCTTAATTCCTTCACGGTAAAAGGTTTGCGGACGCAGCCGGAGAATCCGTATTCGGCATATTGGGAAATAATAGGATCGCTGGAATAGCCGCTGGCGACGATTGCTTTCACCTCGGGGTCGTATTTTTTAAATTCCTGGATAGCTACTTTGCCTCCCATGCCACCCGGGATGGTCAAATCCATAATCACCACATCAAAAGCTTTTCCTTCCTCTTTCGCCTGGCGGTATTTTTCCAGTGCTTCCACACCATCGCTGGCAACATCCACTTCGTAACCCAGTTCGGTTAGAATTTCGGAGGCTACCTCTTGCACCATTTCTTCATCATCCATAATCAGGATGCGTCCGGTGCCTTTGTACACAGACTGTTCTTTTTTCTTGCGGGTGGCTTTCTGGTCGCGGGCGGCAGGCAGGTAGATGTAGAAGGTGCTTCCTTTTCCCGGAGCCGATTCCACAGTAATCAAACCGTTATGCCGTTTTACAATGGAATAGGCAGTGGCTAACCCCAGTCCATTTCCCTGCTTTTTGGTGGTGAAATAGGGATCAAAAATCTTATCCAGGTGTTCTTCAGGGATGCCGACTCCCTGGTCTTTCACCATAATTTTTACATATTTTCCCGGCGGTAAAGGAATGCCGCTTTTTCGGTTAATTTCCATATTTTCCGCTTTAACCTGAATGGTTCCACCGTTGGGCATGGCTTGCTGAGCATTGATTATTAGATTTTGAATGACCTGGCTAATTTGTCCGGTATCCACTTCCACATTCCAGAGGTTTTCGGGAAGCTCCAGTTCGCAAGAAATCGCAGAGCCAGAAAGGGTAAAGCTAACGGAATCTCGTATAATATCATCAATGGAGGTGGTTTCCTTTACGGGTGCACCGCCTTTGGAGAAGGTAAGCAACTGCTGGGTGAGGTCTTTGGCACGTATGGTGGCTTTTTCGGCTTCCTCCAGGCGTTTGTGAACTTTGGGATTGTTGCGAGTAAGCAACCGTGCCAGAGAAATATTGCCCAGCACCGCGGTCAAAATGTTGTTGAAATCGTGGGCAATGCCTCCGGCCAGGATTCCAATGGATTCCAGTTTCTGGGCTTTCAGGCGTTCCTGTTCCAGTTGTTTTCGTTCGGTAATATCCCGCAATACCAGCACTACACCAATAATGTTACTTTCTTTGTCCCGGATGGGAGCGCCGTTGTGGGCAACAATGCGTTCTGTACCTTCCCGGGAAATCAGGAGGGCTTCCTCGGAGAGACGAATCACCTGCCCGGCTTCCATCACTTTTTTCACCGGATTTTCCGTTGTGCCGGTTGGGGAGGCGAACTGGAACACCTGCTCGAACGGTTTGCCGATGGCTTCTTCCTGGAACCAGCCGGTTAATTTTTCCGCTACCGGATTCATCAATACAATTTTCCCTTCCGTATCGGTCGTAACCACTGCATCCCCAATGGAGCGCAGGGTTACTGCCAGCCGTTCTTTTTCTTCCTGAATCATCTCTTCATATTTTTTTCGCTCGGTAATATCCCGGGCAATGGCCAGCGCCACCTCTTTTCCAAAATAATGAGAGCGAGTCAGTATCACCTCTTTTGGGAATATTTCCCCGTTTTTGCGCATTCCCCACCATTCAAATTTCTGTGGTTTGCCTTTAAATGCTTCTTCCAGTAACTTAATGGTTTTCTCCAGATCCACCATGCCAGGTGCAGCCAGTACCGCTGGTGTTTTCCCAATAAAGAAACTCTTGGGATATCCGTACATCTTTACCGCGCCTTCATTGACGTCCAGAAAACGTCCGTCTCTATCCTGTACGTAAATGGCTTCGGGAATGCTATTAAATAGTTCCCGATAGCTTTCCATGGACTCTTTCAGAAATTGCTCGTCCTGTTTTCGTTCCTCAATACTCAGGAAGTGAAACAGAAACTGTTTGGGACTTTTTTGAGCATCGGTGACCACAGAGCAAACCATTTCAGCGTGGAAAGGATCTCCTTTTTGGGGAATAATCACGATTTCTCCTTTCCATTCCTGTTTTTCCATGAGATAGGGAAAAATTTCCTTTTCCAGAATCTGCTGCCCTTTTTCGTCCAGAAAATCCGCAATGTTTTTATGGAGGTGGTCTCGCTCGCAGTGCATGCAACAATAAATTAAAAAGCCTTGGTTAACGTAAGTAATATTCCCGTTTAAATCGGTGAGCACCATTGCCACCGGGGTTGTTTCCACCGCACGGGTGAGTTGCTGTAAATTCTCTTCCATCTTTCGCCGTTCTGTGAGGTCGAAGGCTGTAACCAGTAGTGCTGTTTCCCCTTCGTACGTAATTGATCGAGCAGTGGCGGAAATGTAGCGCTCTTTGCCGGATTTGGTAATGATGCGTATTTCCATATGATGCCATTCCTGGGGCTTCTTCCGGGAGTTCTCCTCAACTTCTTCAATAATATGAAAGTCTTCCGGATGAACCAGCTCTTCTATCTTTAAATTTAAGAATTCTGCCAGAGAGTATTCGGTCAGTTTTTCTGAAGCAGGATTAGCATATTTAAATTTGCCATTTTGAATAATAACAATAGCTGAACTGGTGGTTTCAGTGAATATCCGAAATTTGGTTTCGCTCTCCAGTAAAGCATCATACGCTTTTTCCAGCTTTTCTTTCTGAAGCACAATCTCCCGGGTACTTTCTTCGATGCGTTTTTTTAGCTCCTCCCTCTGGCGAGCAATGCGAGCAATTCGAAGGTGGTGGATTGAAATAAAACCCAGCGCCACGGTCAATATACTCAATAAAATAAACCACCATTGTTTCCAGTAGGGTGTTTGGATGCGAAAGCTGTAGGTAGCAGCCCTGGTACTCCATACCCCATCGCTGTTGCGAGCTTTTACTTTAAAGGTGTAACTGCCAGGAGGTAAGTTGGAATAGGTGGCATGATCTTCGCTGGTAGGGGGCGACCAACCCTGATCAAAACCTTCCAGCATGTAAGTGTACCGAACCCCTCCAGGATTGGCCAGCGAAATTCCGGTGAAATAGAAAGTCAAATAATTTTTATTCCAGGCAAATTTGGCATGCGACTTTAGAGGAATTTCGTTCCAAAATAAGCGGACTTTAGTAAGGTGAATGAGAGGTGGGGTTTTATTAACGGCGATGCGGGAGGGATTGTATTTTATCGCTCCCCCAATGGTTCCAAACCAGAGGTTTCCATCCCTATCCAGCATACAGGCATCCTGGTTCGCTTCGGAAATGGGAAATCCTTCTTTATTCCCCAAACGTTTTACTGAAGAATCTGAGGGGGAGAACATTAAAATACCCTGTACACTGCCCATCCAGATACGGTTTTTAGGTCCTACCAGAACCGAGTAAGGGTGTTTGTTGTGAAGAGCGGGAATTTGAGAAAAATCGTGAACTGTTTCAGAGGAAATCCGGAGTAATTTACCGTTCATCGTTGCAATCCACAAATTCCCATCATGATCTTCATCAATGCTAATCGCATTTATCGGTTCGGGGTAATCTGGGGAATGGTATCCCTGAAAATGCTGTCCATCATAGTAAACAAGCCCGTTTTGTTCCGTAGCAATCCAGATTCTCCCGTTACGGGTACAAAAAATTTTCGAAATAGCATTACCAGGAAGTCCGTCCTTCCGTGTCAGGTGTTCCACCTGGCCGGTTTCTAAATCGTAGCGAATTATCCCTTTACTCATTGTGCCCAGCCACAGGTGGTGGGTAGAATCCTCGGCTATGTTAGCCACTTCTTCCCAGGGAATCGATTTTTGATTATGGAAGATTCGGTGCTTTTGGGTTTGGGGATCTATCATGATTACCCCATTGCCTAATGAGCTGAACCAGATGCGCCCCCGATAATCCCGAATCATTCCAAATACATCTACGATGGGAATGTTACCAATGGAGTTTAAGATTTTAATTGATTGATTTACAGGAGCATCGGTTGTTTTCTGGTTTAGGATGGCAATCCCTTTCTCAGTCCCGATCCAGATATTGCCGTTGCGGTCTTGAGCGAAACTCCATACAAAATTGTCGGGCAAACCTTCGGCTTCGGTGTAAAGCTCCAGATGGCGATCCCGAAACATGCAGATTCCACCACCATCGGTACCGAACCAGTAATTACCTTCCCGATCCTGGAATATGGTGGTTACATTATCCCGGCTTAACCCATTGCGGGAAGTAATTCGTGGAAAAACCAGTTCTTTACGCTTTAATGTTTGAGGATGTAAAAGGCAAACTCCTTGCTTGTAGCTGCCAATCCAGATAATGCCCCTTGAATCCACATACAAATTAAAAACAATGCTAAAGGGTAAACCATCTTTAGGGGTAAATGTACGAATGGGTTGAGAAACCGGATGTGTTTTGTCGGGAACAATCAGGGAGATTCCTTCCTTGGTACCGCACCAGATGTTTCCTGAAGAATCCATCACCACTGTAAAAATCCGTAGGTCAGGAAGTCCGTCACGAGTAGTAATGGTGTCGCAATCTTCAGGCTGAAAGGGAGAAGTGGCTTTACAAACCAGAAGCCCTCTGTTGGTGGCAAACCAAAGTCGCCCGAATTTATCTTCCTGTATCTGAAAAACTCGATCACCGGGTAATCCATTTCTAGTAGTATAGTGATTGAAATGGTTTCCATCCCAGCGGAAAACCCCCAGGCCATAGGTAGCAAACCAGAATGCTCCGGTGTGATCCTGATAAATCGATTTAACAGCAATACCCGAGCTTTCTGCGCTATCCGAGAGGACCAAAAGTGTATCCAGCTGGGAAATCGCTGGATCGAAGCGGCCTACCTGGAGATTATTAAAACCAAACCAGAGATATCCCTGGCGATCAACTAGACCAGAGGCGATGAAATTATCCGGAAGCCCTTCTTCTGTAGTAAAATTTTTGAAAGAGTGTCCATCAAATCGGGATAATCCGTCAACAGTACCAATCCAGAGGTAACCTTGAAAATCCTGAAGAATGGTTTGCACCTGAGATTGTACCAATCCATCTGGCACGTTGTACACGCGAATATTTAAACGTTGTGCCAGGAGGGGTGAGGCGATGTTCAATAAAAAAAAGAAAAATATGTAAATATGTATCAAACGCCTGGTGAATGTCATGTCAATGAAAATCCTTTAATCCAAAGTCTATATTCGGACTTTAGCTTAAAAATTTAATCTTTTTTCAAAGAAATCAAAACCTTTCAAATTTTTCATTTCTGACTTTGTTTTAACGCACTGCTTATAAACCAAAGTTCCCGATGTAACGGAAGCCCATCTTCAATTTGAAGAATATTCTACGGCTGGTGGAGAATATTCTCCGAATTGTAGCTGCTGTAATGGTGTGAGATGAGCCTGATGAATTTTTAGAATGTTACTGTAATCTTTTGTTTAAGAAGAGATTATCCAGTCCGATTCGAACAATCATCTTTTCGTACTCCTTCCACAGGAATGGTATTTGTAAAAAGAGGGGAAATGGTGAAGGAAGTAAACATGAATAAAAGAAGCTGCTGGTTGTGGATATTGTTTTTCGTGGTAGGGATAACGGGGAGTGTACTGTTCTTTCCGGTACGTCTGCCCGGAGGCCACACCTGTGTGGGGCATCATTTTCTGAAAAATTCCTGTCCGGTTTCTCCCACCGCGATGGACCGAGATGCCATGCTCCCGGAAAATCCTGAAACTATGGTGAGCTTAACCGGGGTGTATATCTTCCCTTTTGGAGTTTTGTGGTGGATTAGCCTTGTGATTTTATTCTGGGCTTTTTCCGGATGGCGTAAATATCAATAAAGTAAGAAGTAAAGGAGGCGTATGCGGATTACATTGGCTGGATTGTTCCTTTTCCTGCTGCTGGGGAAGGTGGTTTGGGCGCAAACGGAAAAATCACCTGTGGCCATGGAAGCACTGGTGCGGGAGGCACTGGAGAGAAACCCGGATTTGCAGGCAGCTTATCGAGGTTGGCAGGCCAGCGAAGCCATCATCCCGGCAGAGGGTAGTTTGCCGGATCCCGTTCTGGGGTTCAACCTGTTAAACCTCCCGGTGAATAGTTTTGCCTTTAATCAGGAGCCCATGACGGGTAAACAAATTACCTTGATGCAAAAGATTCCCTTCCCGGGAAAATTGGGGTTAAAGACGGATATTGCCCGGGTGCAAAGCCAGATGAATGAAGCTTCTTTCCGGGAAGCACAAAATCGGCTGGTGTATCAGGTAAAACAGCTCTACTACGAGCTATTTTATCTGGATCGGGCGCTGGAGGTCATTGAAAACAATCGGGAATTGTTGAATCAGTTTCGTAAGCTGGCCGAAACAAAATACAGTGTGGGTTCCGGCCTTCAGCAGGATGTTCTGAAAATTCAGGTGGAGCTCCTGAAACTGGAGGAGAAGTTCATTTCCCTCTCCCAAAAACGGAATGCGTTAAATCTTCGCTTAAATGCTTTGCTTAACCGTTCTAATCAAATAAAAACAGTGCCTTTTCCCCGGCTTCCCGTTCCAGAGTTTACTGTGGAGGCGGATTCTTTACTGGCCATTGCCCGGGAACACCGGCCCTTGCTCCGCGCCTGGGAACTGGCTACCCGGAAAAGTGAAAAACAGGTTGCACTGGCCAAGAAAAATTATTTCCCGGATTTCACCATTGGGGTGGCTTATACCCAGAGGGAACGGTTAACCAACGGGTATGGCGGGGTGGATTTTTTCTCTGCCACCTTCAATATAAACATTCCCCTCTATTTCTGGCGGAAACAACGGAAACAGGTGGAACAGCAATCCTTTCGTATCGAGCAAAATCAGTGGAAATATCGGGATGTGCTGAAGC
>JALXCH010000482.1:29662-43725 GCA_026991005.1 Calditrichia bacterium
ACTGTATCATCAGGGGATTCTTCCCCAGGGCACACAGAGTTTGCAATCCAATCTTTCTGCTTACCGCACCGATAAAGTGGATTTCCTGACCCTATTAAATAGCCAGATGACGCTCTTCAACGATGAGCGGGATTATTATCGGGTTTTGAGTCATGCCTACCAGAATCTGGCCCGGCTGGCTTACCTGACCGGAAAAGAATTCCGGGTGGAAAAAGAATAGCGAGATGAGTCGGGAAACTTTAAAAAGAAACAAAGGAGTATTAAATGAACCGTAAAATTTTTCTGGGTCTTGTGGTGGTCATCATCATATTGGGAATTGCCGGAGGAATAAAAGAAATCTGGTTTACCTCTACCGGAAATCATTCCGCGACGGAAGAAACGCATCTTTACACCTGTCCCATGCATCCGGAGGTCATCACCGAAGAGCCGGGTCAGTGCCCCAAATGCGGCATGGATCTGGTTCCGGTAAAAAAGAACGCCGGGGTGCAGGAAAAGGAACATCAATATGAAGAGGAAGAACCGCAGCTCTGGACCTGTGGCATGCATCCCGAGGTGTTACTGGAGGAACCGGGTCAGTGCCCCAAGTGTGGCATGAATCTGGTACAGGTAAAAAAAGAAACAGCATTCCAGGAAGGGAAAACCCGGGGTAAAGGAAAAATTCTGTACTGGCAGGCGCCCATGGATCCCACCGAGATTTACGACCATCCGGGTAAATCGAAGATGGGCATGGATTTAATTCCGGTATATGAAAATGATGTACGCGCCGGAGCAAGTGGCGTTATCACCATCGATCCCGCCACGGTGCAAAATATGGGTGTGCGTACGGCAACGGTGCAAAAACAAGATTTTAACCGGACCATCCGCACCGTGGGCATCGTGAAATACGACGAAAGCAAATTGTTCACGGTAAATTCCCGGATTTCGGGCTGGATCGAGAAGTTGTATGTGAATTACACCGGGGAGATGGTGCAATCCGGACAGCCGCTGCTGGAAATCTATTCTCCGGAACTGGTAACCACCCAGCAGGAATATTTACTGGCGTTACAGAATTTGAAATCGGTTCAGGGCGCCAGCTTCGCCTCTTTACAGGAAGGGGCGCAATCGCTCCTGAAAGCCGCTCGCAAACGCCTGGATTACTGGAACATCCCACCATCGGAAATTCAGCGTCTGGAGAAAACCGGGAAGGTGCGGAAAACACTTCCCCTGCATTCCCCCTACCGCGGTGTGGTGGTGCACAAAAATGCCGTGGAGGGAGCTTATGTAAAGGAGGGAAGCAATCTTTACCAGATTGCAGATCTTTCCACCGTGTGGGTGCTGGCCAGCATTTACGACAACGAGTTGCCCTGGATTCGAGAAGGACAGGCGGCGGAGATGGAATTAACCTATCTGCCCGGGAAACGGTTCCAGGGAAAAATTCACTACATCTACCCCTATTTGAACGAGAAAGCGCGGGATGTGCAGGTGCGCCTGGAATTCCCCAATCCGGATATGGAGTTAAAACCGGGCATGTACGCCAACGTTTTCCTGAAAGGCAAAACCATTCCCGATGCCCTGGTTATTCCCGTCGAAGCGGTTATCCGCTCCGGCAAGCGGGATGTGGTGTTTGTGGTGCGGGAGAAAGGGAAATTCGAACCCCGGCAAATTAGCGTTGGCGAGGAAGACGGAGAGGGGAATATCCGGGTCGTTTCGGGCCTGCTGGAAGGGGAAACCATTGTGACTTCCGCGCAATTCCTGCTGGACAGCGAAAGCCGCTTGCAAGAAGCGATTCAAAAGATGCTGGAAGAGAAAAAGAAACAAAAGAAAACCTCTTCCCCCAAAGCAGCGGAGGAGAAAAAATCCACTTCAGGAAAAAAACTTAAAAAACAGGCTGAGTGAATCTTTATCGGTAGTAGTGTTAGAGAATCAGAGAATTTGAAAAATAGGTGAGGATGCAAACAGGAAAACAGGGATAAACGATGCTAAAAAAAATCATAGAAGCTTCCGTCAACAACCGTTTTTTAATCATTATTTTTACCGTACTGATAGGGGTAGCGGGTATTTTAATGACCCTGCAAACGCCGGTGGATGCCATACCGGATTTGAGCGATGTGCAGGTGATTATTCTTACCGAATATCCCGGTCAGGCACCTCAGGTGGTGGAAGATCAGGTAACCTACCCGCTGACCAGCGCCATGCTGGCCGTGCCCTATGCCAAAACAGTACGCGGGTATTCCTTCTTCGGTCTCTCTTTTGTGTACATCATTTTCGAAGATGGAACCGATTTGTACTGGGCGCGCAGCCGGGTGCTGGAATATCTGAATTACGTGGCCGGACGCCTGCCCCAGGGAGTCACTCCCACCCTGGGCCCCGACGCCACGGGAGTGGGTTGGGTGTACGAATACGTGCTGGATGGCGGGGACAAATACGATTTGCAGCAACTCCGCTCTATTCAGGACTGGTACCTGCGCTATGGGTTGATGAGCGTACCGGGTGTGGCCGAGGTGGCCAGCATCGGGGGATTTGTGAAGCAGTACCAGGTGGAGGTAGATCCCAATAAACTCCAGGCTTACAACATTCCCCTTTCCCGGGTAAAAATGGCCATCAAACGCAGCAATAACGACGTGGGTGGCCGACTGGTGGAAATGGGCGAAACGGAATTCATGGTGCGGGGGCTGGGGTACATCAAGTCCCTCCAGGATGTGGAGAATATTCCCGTAGGGGTGGATGGAAACGGCACGCCCATTCTGATTAAACATATTGCCAATGTACACCTGGGGCCGGAGCTGCGTCGCGGGCTGGCAGACTGGAACGGCGAGGGCGAAACGGTAGGCGGAGTGATTGTGATGCGCTACGGAGAGAATGCCTTAAAAACCATTCATGCCGTAAAAGAAAAATTAAAAGAATTGCAAAAAGGTTTACCCGAGGGGGTAACCATTAAAACGGCCTACGATCGTTCCGGGTTGATTGAACGAGCTATCGAAAATTTGCGGGATAAACTGCTGGAGGAGAGCCTCATCGTTGCCTTGGTTGCCATTATTTTCTTGCTTCACTTTCCCAGTGCGCTGGTGGCTATTTTTACCCTGCCCATGGGAATTCTGATGGCCTTTCTGGTGATGAATTACCAGGGAATCAACGCCAACATCATGTCCCTGGGCGGCATTGCCATCGCCATTGGCGCCATGGTGGATGCCGCCATTGTGATGATTGAGAATGCCCACAAACACATCGAGCGGGATAAAGGGAAGAAAGACCATTGGCAAATCATCATCGATTCCTCCAAAGAAGTGGGGCCGGCGCTCTTTTACTCGCTGCTCATCATCACGGTGTCGTTCCTTCCCGTGTTTACCCTGCAGGCCCAGGAAGGGCGCCTGTTTAAACCGCTGGCCTACACGAAAACCTATTCCATGGCTGCCGCCGCCTTGCTCTCGCTCACAATTGTGCCGGTACTCATGGGCTATTTCGTGCGCGGGAAAATCATTCCCGAACGAAAAAACCCCATCAATCAGTTCCTGATTAAAATTTACCAGCCCATCATTCATCTGGTGCTGCGCTTTAAGTGGGCAACTATTCTGGTAGCGCTGTTGATTCTGATTATCTCTATATTTCCGGTGGAACACATCGGTTCGGAGTTCATGCCCCCGTTAAACGAGGGTGACCTGTTGTACATGCCCACCACCGATCCCGGCCTGAGCATCACCAAAGCGAAGGAACTGCTGCAGCAAACCGACAAAATTATCAAGAGTTTTCCGGAGGTGGAGAGTGTGTTTGGTAAGATCGGGCGGGCGGAAACCGCTACCGATCCGGCGCCGCTTTCCATGATCGAAACCACCATCACCCTGAAGCCCCAGAGTGAATGGCGACCCGGAATGACCATGGAGAAATTGGTAAAGGAGCTGGATGCCGCCATTCAATTCCTGGGACTAACCAACGCCTGGACCATGCCCATTAAGACGCGCATCGATATGCTTTCCACCGGAATTAAAACCCCGGTGGGCATCAAAATCATGGGGCCGGATTTACAAACCCTTTCGGAACTGGGACAGAAGATTGCCGCGGTGCTGAAAAATGTGGAAGGCACCCTGAGCGTTTTTCCGGACAAAACCGTGGGCGGCAACTATGTGGATTTTGAGATTCATCGCGAAGAAGCCGCGCGCTACGGGCTTACGGTAGGTGATGTGCAAGAGGTCATCATGTCCGCCATCGGGGGCATGAATGTCACCCAGACGGTGGAAGGGCTGGAGCGCTATCCGGTGAATGTGCGTTACCCCCGGGAATTGCGGGACAATCTGGCGGATTTAAAGCGGGTGCTCATCACCACCCCCACCGGTGCCAAGATTCCTTTAAGCTATGTGGCGGATCTGAAGATCCACAAGGGACCGCCTGTCATTAAAAGCGAAAATGCCCAGCGTACCGCCTGGCTTTATGTGGATTTGAGAGGGATTGATGTGGGCACCTATGTTAAAAATGCCAAAAAAGTGGTGGATGCCCAGGTTAAGTTTCCGGAAGGTTACAGCATTGTCTGGAGTGGCCAGTACGAATACATGGAGCGTGCCCAGGCTCGCCTGCGGGTGGTGGTACCGCTGACGCTGCTCATTATCTTCCTGCTGCTCTATTTCAATTTCAAGAATATTCAGGAGAGTCTGATTGTCATGCTTTCCCTTCCCTTTGCTCTGGTGGGTGGCATCTGGTTTCTGTATTTGCTCAACTACAACTTCAGTGTGGCGGTGGGTGTGGGATTCATCGCGCTGGCGGGTGTAGCCGCCGAAACGGGCGTGGTCATGCTTATTTACCTGGATCATGCTTACGACAATCGCAAGTTCAAAGGGCAGATGCGTAGCCTGAAGGATCTTTACGAAGCCATTATCGAAGGGGCGGTGGAACGCGTGCGGCCCAAAATCATGACCGTTACCGCCATCATGGCTGGTTTGTTGCCCATTTTGTGGGGAACCGGTACCGGCTCCCAGGTAATGAAGCGCATTGCCGCCCCCATGGTGGGAGGAATGGTCACATCCACGGTGCTTACCCTGGTGGTGATTCCCGCTATCTACTACCTCTGGAAATCCCGGGAAGTGCATCGGTTAGCGAAAGAAGGAGGCTCGGAGAATTCGAAAGATGGAAAATGATGATGGGATTATTTCCCAAATTGGAAAGACGAATTTTTTGACAGGATGAGTGGGAAAAGATAGAAACCACAGTAGACCCAGAGTGTACAGAAGAAGATTTGGGGGATAGGGAATAGAGCATAGAGCATAGAGCATAGGGGCATAGGGGCATAGGGACATAGGGACATAAGGACATAAGGGCATAGGGGTGCCCGAACGAGTCCCTCCGGGAGAGGGCATTTCCCGAGGGAAGCGTCAACATCCTTGTTTACTCTCGGGATTGAATCTGTCAGGATTCTCATCCCGACGAAAGAGGTAAACTTCCATGTTTACTCTCGGGATGAAAATCATACGGATTTTCAAATCGTCTGGCGAAGTCATCCTCCTGGGGCTCCGATTTCAGGTAAAGGTCATAATGGGTGAATTGAGTATTGTAGGTAATAAAAAAGAGTGAAGCATAGGCGTGGTGAAGAATTTTATGCGGTTAATTGGTACTTAGCAATATCCAGTGTTTTTTCCCTCTCATTCTGAGTGAACCGCCAGAGGAGCGAAGAATCTCAATCGTTGTGTATGAGACAGCACAAAGGGAGCAAAGAAGTTCCAGATTTCAAATCCCAAATATCAAAAATAAAAAACCACAGCGGATGCAACGATCAACATTTTTCTTTTTTACGTGGCGCTCGTGGCGTACGCTGCGGTTTTTTTACATTTTTTATTCCTTCTATATTCTCTGTGTCCTTTTACTCACAGAGCCCGTTTTCTACTCATCCCGCTCTCAGTCCCAGACCCGTTCCGGGAGTCCATCCACTCACGGAGTCTCCAAGGAAGTTTCCAAAGGAGTTTTGAGGACCTATGGACCCGCAGAAAGGATTCTGGGCATTAATCCTGTTAATCCCGTGAATCCTGTCAAAAATAACAACTGCCTATGTTCACAATCCAAAATAATTCAAAATTCAAAATTCCATCCGTGTCGCCCTTTCAGGGCTCAATTTTTATGTTGTCTCTATTCCCAGGGCTTCGCCCTGGGCTATCCTTGTGTGAGTGCTTCGCACTCCTGTTGAAATAACATTTTATCTTCACTATTTTGCATTTTTATTGGCTTTTAATTCAGCCAGAAAATTGTTTTGTTTCATAGCAATGAATTGTGCCGGTTTACACGAACCCGTCTAATTCAAAATTCTTAATTCAAAATTCAAAATTATTTCTGTCGTCCTTACAGGACTCAAATAGGTTGGGTGGAAATTCCTTTTCCCATGGCTGAAGGCCATGGGCTAAATTCTGTCGGCCACTCCGTGGCCTCGGATACTGCCAGCCCGCAGTTTTTTGATTATTATTCAAATTTAATGCTCAATGGTATTCTTTCTTTCCTTTTTTCTTTTGTCTCACATGCAGGCCAGGAAGACACAAAAGAAAAAATTCCAAATAACAAACCCAAATATCGTTATTTTTTATTCGTGTTCATTCGTGTGATTCGTGGTTGCAAAAATTAATTCAAAATTCTTAATTCCCTCAGTTCCCTGTTTTTCCCAACGGCAGTTTGACTTTTCACGCGCAATCCACTATTTTCTATGAAGGACAAAAATAATTAGAACGGGAGCATTCTTGTTAAGGTTAATTCTGAAAGGGGCAGGCAACCTGAAGCCATATCTGCAATTTTTCGTTCGCAACTACTGGCGCAGCCATCGGTATTTACGGGAAATTATTTTTCTGGTGATTTTTCACATTTTTTTCTGGGGATTTCTCTACGGTGATGGTCCGGAGGACCAGATCTGGACGGTGTTTGGGGTGCTGGCGCTCCTGCTCAATCTGGTAACGGCTCTCACCCTGTTTTACCTGGAAAGAGGCAACGACCGCAATTTTACCCTGGTGCGTCCTTTGGGGCGGATTCGCTTCTTCCTGGCAAAAATAATACTCATTGTCCTCATCGATTTTTTCTGGGTCGCTTTGTTCAGCATGGTTTACGGTATCCGTTTCTGGGAAGCGGAATATTTCCTCCTTCTTCCTGTCCGTTTAATTTTTATTCTGTTACTGCTGGTGCTTTCCACCTCCCTGCTGGGTCTCTCTTTTACCTTTCGCCCGTTTATTGCCTGGCTTTTGCTCTTGCTGGTGGTTTTTGGCAGCATTCTGAACAAAGTGGCGTTATTCCCGCCGGAGAGCTGGCAGGAGGGTTATGTTTTCCTCACCCTGGCGCTTCCTCCTTTTCTGGAAATTATCTTTAGCGCCGTTTCTTTGAAATTCCCCCTGTGGCGGGTGGTGTTTCTTGGGGTGGCGCTGCTGCAAATTCTGTTTTACCTGTGGCTGAACCTGCGCTTCATGCTCCGCAAGGATTTTGCCGATTGACCTCGGGATGGGATGGGAATTTTCCATATTTTCAGTGGTTCATTCTTAAAAACTTTTGTATTTTGAAATGCAACTTTTCATAAATATGGGAAGATTTTTTTGAATCTTCCGGAAATATCCCAAAATTTTTAACGGGGATTTCCGGACGCAACTGTGAGCTATCCGGGACAATCAACAGGGAAAGGAGAAAGGCATGGATTTCCGACTTACCGACGAGCAAATTGCCATTCAACAAATGGTGCGAGATTTTGCCAAAAAAGAGATTGAACCCCACATTATGGAGTACGACGAGAAGAAGCAGTTTCCGGTGGAAATTATCCGGAAGTTAGGGGAGCTGGGTTTGTTGGGCATCATTTATCCCGAAGAGTATGGAGGTGCCGGGATGGGATACCTGGAGTATGCGCTGATTGTGGAAGAACTCTCCGCGGTGGATCCCTCCATCGGGTTGATTGTGGCTGCGCACAATTCGCTGGGAACATTTCACATTTACAATTTTGGTTCCGAGGAACAAAAACGAAAATACCTGCCGCGGCTGACCTCCGGAGAGAGTCTGGCAGCCTGGGCTTTAACCGAACCCGGCTGCGGGAGCGATGCCAAAGCCCTGAAAACCACCGCGGTGCGGAAAGGAGACAAATGGGTGCTGAACGGTTCCAAAACCTTTATTACCAATCCCAATTATTCGGATTACACGGTGGTGATGGCACGAACCGATCCGGAGAAGGGCACCCGGGGAATTTCCGCCTTTGTGGTGGAGAAGGGAACACCGGGCTACAAAATCAGCAAGAATTTGAACAAACTGGGGATGCGTGCCAGCGACACGGCGGAGCTGTTTTTTGAGGATTGTGAAATTCCCGCCGAAAACATCCTGGGGGAAGAGGGGGAAGGGTTCCATCAGGCCATGGCTACACTGGATGGCGGTCGGATAAGCATCGGCGCCATGTGTGTGGGCATCGCCCGGGGAGCATATGAACACGCCTTGCGCTATTCCCAGGAGCGGGAAGCCTTCGGTCGCAAAATTGCCGATTTTCAGGCCACCAAATTTAAGCTGGCGGACATGGCAACCGAAATTGACGCCGCCCGGTTGCTCATCATGCGTGCCGCCTGGATGAAAGATAATGGTCTGAACGTCAATCTGGAGTCCGCCATGGCAAAGCTGTACGCCAGCGAAGTGGCAGTACGCGCCGCCAACGAAGCGGTGCAAATTTACGGCGGGTACGGGTTCATTAAAGAGTATCCTGTGGAAAAATTTTACCGGGACGCCAAATTGGGCACCATCGGCGAAGGCACCTCCGAAATCCTGCGCCTGGTGATTGCCCGGGATATTCTGAAACAGGCTCATACCGTGTAAATAGAAGCATCTGGCACGTTACCGGAGAAGCTGAATACCCAGCACCGGGGCCATTGTGAAATCTGTTCCTTCACCAAAAAGGAGAGCAGTATGGCACGAATCGGATCGGAAATTCAAAAAGATAGTCAATTCCAGAAAAATGTAGAGAACTATCAGAGCCTCATAGAAGAGTTGCGTCAGGCAGATGCCGAAGTGGAAAAAGGGGGCGGAGAGAAGTATCTGCAAAAAATTCTGAAGCAGGGGAAATTCCCGGTACGCGAGCGGATTCGACGGCTGATTGATCCGGATTCCTACTTCCTGGAAATCGGGAAATATGCCGCTTACGGCATGTACAAGGAGTACGGCGGAGCTCCTTCTGCCGGGACGGTGTTCGGCATCGGCAAAATTCACGGGCGGGATACGGTAATTGTGGTGAACGATCCCACCGTCAAAGCCGGTGCCTGGTTCCCCATGACCTGCAAGAAAAATTTACGTGCCCAGGAAATTTCCATGGAAAATCGCCTGCCCATCGTTTATCTGGTGGATTCGGCAGGCATCTTTTTACCTCTGCAGGAAGACCTCTTCCCGGACAAAGAGCATTTTGGCCGGATTTTCCGCAATAACGCCATCATGTCCTCCATGGGCATCCCGCAAATTGCAGCTATTCTGGGCAATTGCGTGGCGGGTGGGGCGTACCTGCCCATCATGAGCGACGAAGCCTTGATTGTGGAAGGGAATGGTACGGTTTTTCTGGCTGGTGCTCATCTGGTGAAAGCCGCCATTGGGGAGGAGGTGGACAACCAGGAGCTGGGTGGTGCCATTGTGCACAGCGAAATTAGCGGCGTCACCGATTACCGGGTTCCCAACGAAGAAGAAGCCCTGAAGTTGATTCGCAACCTCATCGAAAAATTTGGCCATTTCCCCAAACAGGTGTTCGACCGCAAAGAACCGGCACCCCCGGCCTTCGATCCAGAAGAGATTTACGGCATCATCCCCCAGGATCGCAGTCGTCCCTACGATATGTATCAGGTGCTGGCGCGCATTCTGGATAACAGCGAACTGGACGAATACAAAGCCGGGTACGGAAAAACCATCATTACCGGGTACGGGCGCATCGACGGTTACGCAGTGGGCATTGTAGCCAACCAGCGGCTGGTGGTTAAAAGTCGCAGGGGAGAAATGCAAATCGGCGGCGTCATCTACTCCGATAGTGCAGACAAAGCGGCGCGGTTCATTATGAATTGTAACCAGAAGCGCATTCCGCTGGTTTTCCTCCAGGATGTCACCGGCTTCATGGTGGGGAAGAAAGCCGAGCACGGCGGCATCCTGAAAGATGGGGCAAAACTGGTGAATGCCGTAGCCAATTCGGTGGTGCCTAAATTCACCTTTATTGTGGGGAATAGCTTCGGCGCGGGCAACTACGCCATGTGCGGGAAAGCTTACGATCCACGGCTTATTTTTGCGCTTCCCACCGCCAACATTGCGGTGATGGGCGGCTATCAAGCCAGCCAGACCTTACTTTCCATTCGCATTTCGCAACTGAAGAAGCAGGGGAAGGAAATTACCGAAGAGGAGAAAAACCGCTTACTGGATGACATCAAAAAACGCTACGCCGAACAGATGCATCCGCTGTATGCCGCAGCCCGCCTCTGGGTGGATGGCATTGTGCCGCCCACGGAAATTCGCCGCATTGTTTCTACGGGAATTCGCATGGCGGAGCATAATCCCGATATTCCTCGCTTTAATCCCGGGGTAATTCAAACCTGATGGAGTGGGAAGAAGAGCACCGGGGAAGGGAGGGTTTATTTAACGATTTTTCAACCACACCACCTGGTAAGGTGCCAGTTCCAGTTGCAATTTCCCGTTTTCTACCCGATAAGAATGTTCGCTCAACAGATCGTGCCAGCGGGTGTGGCGAAGGCCTGCTTCGGCAATGGCGAGCTCCCAGCGTTGCTTCCGGTTGGTCACATTGGTGATAGCCAGGATTTGCTCTCCCGTTTCCGGAACCGTGCGCAAAACGGTAAAGGTGGTGGAATTTACCGGCAAAATCCGCTGCGGCGAGTTGGGGTGGAAGGCGCGTTCCGCGATGCGCGTGCGAATCATTTCCACCAGCCGCCGGGTCACCTGACTGGTACAGGAGTTCTCATCCTGAAACAGCTGTTCCAGCTCCTTCATTTTAATATTGCGCCGATTGATGCTGCGGGGATGTTCCTCTTCCAGCACGGCTTCCACATCGTTCCGGGAACCCAGCAAACCGTGCAAGTACACCCCCGGCACTCCCATCATCACCAGCGCAATAGCACGGGAGGCCAGGTAGCGGTTTACTTTGGTCATCAGCGGCTCCTCGTCCCGATCGTTATTCAGCGCGTTCCACCAGGTGACATTTAATTCGTAGGGACTGATCGTGCCATCCCCATTGTCCTTGTAAGAGATGAAACCGCCGTTTTCCACCACCTTCAGGGTAAGGGCTTCGATTTCTGCCTCGCTCAAAATGTCTTTGACCGCCATTACCCCAATTCCATCGTGGGAATCCAGAAAATTAAAATAAGTGGCCTGGGGTGAAACAAATTCCAGCGAGGCTGCCCATTCCGTTAACTTGCGCGTATCTCCGGTGTGGAAGGCATGCAGCACCAGAGGCGGCAGGGCGAAGTTGTACACCATTTGCGCTTCGTCGTAACCGTTAGAAAAATACCGCACGTTGTCCTGATGGGGCACATTGGTTTCGGTAATCAGGGCAACATGGGGTGCCACCACGTTCAGCACATCCCGAAACAGCTTGATGATGGTATGGCTTTGTTCCAGATGCACACAGGTGGTTCCCAATTCTTCCCACAGGTAGGTTACGGCATCCAGGCGTATGATGTCTGCACCGCGCCGCACGTAGGTGAGCAGTATTTCCACAATCTTCAGAAGAACCCGCGGATTTTTGAAATTCAGGTCAATCTGATCGGGGGAGAAGGTCGTCCAGACCAATTTGGGGCCCCGCAGGGTCTGCACACGGGTGAGAACGTCGCTGGTGCGGGGACGTACGATGAGCTTGAGATGGTCTTCGGAAATCTCGCTGCGGGTATCGAATACGGAAAAGAAATCCACGTAATCGGGGTTCTGGTTCAAAAATTCCTGAAACCAGCGACTTTCCGAAGATATATGGTTGAACACCCCGTCGAACATCAATTTGAAATCGCGTTTCATGTTTAAAATATCTTCCCAGGTACCCAGCTGGGGATCGACTTCCTCAAAATCGATTACCGCAAAACCGCGATCGGAAGAATAGGGGTAAAAGGGCAGCAGATGGATGGTGTTGAAAACTCCTTTCAGGTGCTCCCGGGCCAGATTTCCCAGAGTGAAGAGGGGGAGCTCCCCTTCCCGCCGCAGCAGGTCTCCATAGGTGATGAGGATGGCATCCCGCTCGGTGAAACGTTCGTCGGGGCGAAACTGCTTCTCCCATTCCAGCATAAGCGGCGTTTTATGGGCGTAGTACACCTGCATGATGCGCTCCAGCTCGCGATACACCGGTTCTACACGCTCTGCGCCGTACAGGAATTTCAATTTTTCTTTTAAACGTTCCTGTGCCTCTTCTGGCACCTGAAGCACAGGGCGGTGATAATCGGGACGGGGATAATGGAATTTCGTAAAATCCACCTGCGGTGTGGATTGGCTCATGGCTTTTCCTCAAAACTTTCGACTGCTTTTTCGCAGGTTGGGTAAATTTGCAGGATTTTGTCCAGATGGGTAATCTGCAGGACTTTTTTTACAATATCCTGAACGGCAGCCAGGCGCACATCACCCTGGCGGCTCCGTAAATAGGAAATTCGTGATACGATGGCGCCAATACCGCTGGAATCCACGCGTCGGGTTTCCTGCATATCCAGCACGATTCGCACGGTTCCTTTTTCCACCAAATCCCGCAGTAACCGAATTAATTCATCCGCATTAGCAGATGTTAGTTGAGGGGGAATGTGCACACATACCACCTCACTGTCTGGAAATTGGGTTGTGCTGAATCCCATGACTCCCTCTTTTTAGTAATAAAATAAGCAAAAATTGGGGCGGGATAAAGGGAATTTTCTTCCAATTTCTAAAAAAAATGCGAGCATGTGAGCAGGTTTTTAATCCTGTAAAATTTCCCCGGTAATTATCACTTTTTCTGTCGCTGGGACGAGTAGTATGATTTTGGGCGGGGTAGCGTTGTCTTTTTCCAGAGAGTTATTTTTTCTAACCATTTGTTTTCCTATTGGGTCGTTTGTAATATTTTTGCTCAACATGAAACCAGCAACTGTTTAAGCGGGTGAATAGGAGAAAAAATGTTTCACGATAGATTAAATCCAATTTTACAGGAAAAGTACCGAAGGTTGCGGAGATTACTTTCCGGATATGGCAGGCTGGCAATTGCCTATTCCGGAGGGGTGGATTCTGCTCTGTTACTTGCCGTAGCCAGTGAGGTGCTGGGGGAGGAGGCTCTGGGCATTATTGGGGATTCGCCCTCTTTACCCCGCCGGGAGTTGCGGGAGGCGACGGAGCTGGCGCGAAAAAATGGCTGGCACTATGTGGTGCTTGCCACCCACGAAACCGAGCAGGCGGATTATCGGCGGAATCCCTATAATCGCTGTTACTTCTGTAAACGGGAACTTTTCACCGAATTTCTGGAATATGCCCGGAAGAAGGGCTATCGCTATATTGCGGACGGGACAAATGTGGATGACGGGAACGATTATCGCCCGGGATTGCAGGCAATTCAGGAGTTGCAGGTGGTGAGTCCTCTCAAAGAGGCGGAATTAACCAAGCGCGAAATTCGCCTGTTAGCCCGGTATCTGGGGTTGCCTATATGGAACAAGCCAGCGCAGGCCTGCCTGGCTTCGCGATTCCCCACCGGTACGCCTGTTACTCCCGAGGCAATGCGACAGGTGGAAGCTGCGGAGGATTTTCTGCTGGGGCTGGGATTTCGGGTTGTGCGGGTGCGGCATCATGGGAAGCTGGCGCGCATCGAGGTGGAGCCTTCCGAAATTCCCCGCCTGTTAGAGGAGGAAATGCGCCGGGCGGTGGTGGAACATCTCCAATCCCTGGGATACCGGCACGTTACCGTGGATTTGCAGGGATACCGCAGTGCCGGGAGTCAGTGGCAACCTACGGAAAAAGAGGAGCATCGGTATGTCTGAACTGCCGCTGCGCAGCTTCACCTACTCCATCTTTCGCCGCTTCCCGGAAGTTCGGGCCACAACCTATTGGGTGGCGGAAGAAACGTTTCGGAAGCTGGTTCCGGATGGCTCCCAATGGCAACCGGTGTTTCGCGCCATCGCTGCTCGGGTTCCGGAGTT
>JALXCH010000483.1 GCA_026991005.1 Calditrichia bacterium
TTGCCTTCATGGGAATATAAGCATAAATTAAAAAGGTTAAAACATTTTTTCACCAATTTGGTGATTTTTTTCTATACGTAGTTGTTTGGTTATTAAAGAGTTAGAAAAATAATCTCACGGATTAAGGACTGAAATATACGTTTATGATACTAATGGGAAAAGATATGAACCAAAAGTTTCTGGAAACTATATTTACGGTGAAAATTTATTCCCGGACAGCACCTATGAGTCTTTTATGGATTTTATGAGTATGTATGGCGATACACCCGAAGATGTTCATTATAATTATTTTCCAGATGGTACTTATTATGTTTATCTTCACTGGAAAGACAAAGGAATGGAAATCACCACCTCGAAGCTTTATTTCCAAGTGAGAAAGCCGGATAAACATCAACAAAAAGTGTTTAATGAATTTTTAAATGTTTTAAGAATTTTACAAAATAAAAATAAAAAGATTGAAGGGGCAAAGCTTTTGAATCAATTGATAAAAAAATATCCCAAATCTATTTATACACCAGTGATGTACCGTTGGTTATTGATTAAATATAAATATTGGGATAAATATAAAAATCTTCAGAAAGAGAAAATTTTTTTTGATTTAACCGATCAATTTATTCATACGTATCCTGACCACCCCTACGCAAAAAGTGCTTTAGGCTATATTTTAGGGTATTTCCGTTTCAATAAAAACAAAGATGGGGCTATTAAATATTTTACAAAATTAAAACAGGAAAATTTAGACCCGGGATTGAATAAAAATATTCAGAAAATTATTTTGAAACGGATTTTAACCAGTCCGATAGAAGATTGGTAGAATTTGTATGAAGCGATTTTTTTTCCGGTTAGAGATACTTTAAAGCTAAGTAACTGATCAAATTTTTAGAATATTATTATTAACCAGCACTTATTGCTAATCAGAATAAACATTTTGGATTAGATAAATAAACTTTCCTCTTGCAGGGTACAATGCCACGAAGTGGCCAAAAGATATTAGAAAGGGAAATCCAAACCTTGTATTAATTTTTGCAACCACAGGAGACAATATAACCACAGAAGACATAGTCAGATACTGATCCTTTGGAAAAACACAGAATTGAATGAAGATAAAAAGAAAAATGAAGAAGGAAATTTTTTATAAAGGGAGTGCGAAGCACTCACACAAAAATAGCCCAGGGCGAAACCCTGGGAATAGAGAACATCCCAAAAATTGAGCCCTGAAAGGGCGATACTGATGGAATTATTAATTTTGAATTAATTTTGATAACCACAGAAAAAATTAAACCACAGAAGACACAGAAGACACTGAAAGGAATGATAAATTAAAAATGAAAAATGTAAAATGAAAAATTGTGTGCAATGGAAATATAAGATGAATATTTATTGAGGGATTTTCAGGATAATTAAATGAGTTCTCTGGATTAGAGAAATAACTTCTTCTGGCAGGGTACGAGGCCACGGAGTGGCCGAAAGATATTAGCCCATGGCTTCCAGAGGCTGTGTGAAAATGAAAATCAGAAGAATATTTAATCAATATCATGAATATTGCAATTTAACATATTTATGTAAACTGCGACAGTAAAAAACGTAGAATTATTTTTATTCCTTATTGAATTTAGTGTTTTTTTACGTACTCTATGACTCCATCATTAAGTCAACAACACAAGAAAATTTTGTATCTGTTCATTTTCACAAATCCTGAAATTCAAGAAATATCTTTAAAAAATATCAATTTGCACTGATTTTTATTATAGCCACGAGCTTGAGCTCGTGGATCTCAGAATCCACCTCAATAAATCAGGCTTTAGCCTAAAATGGGGCTAAAGCCCAATTTGTAGTATGGTACTTTAGTTCCCCGAGCTAAAAGCTCGGGGCTATATTTTACTTTTAATGATAATGAATAAATATTCTGTTGACATAGCATTTTTACACAGCCTCTTCCAGCCATGGGAAAAAGAAATCCAATCCCACTAATTTGAGTCCTGAAGGGACTACAGATGGAATTTTGAATTTTTGTAACCACAGAGAACACAGAAAACACAGAATACACAGAATTCACAGAAAATTTTAACAAATGAGCACAAAAGGCACGATAAAACCTTCCCGGCAGGGAGGGAATACCGCTGCGCTCATCCCATAGGAACAATTTTGACCGACTCTGTCAAAAGCATCCTGCCCGTACGCAGCATCCTTTCAGATCCAGGTGGATGCATGAAAATGTTTTACAAAAAATTCCGGGACAACGGAAGATGATTTACTATGAAAAAAAACCTCAATTACCTAAAAACTTTGGTCTAACCCGTATGCCCCGCGCTTTAACACATTGTGCCCAAAAAATTGCCTCAACCGAACAAAATCCGGTAAAATGACATTGCTCTTCTCCATTGCAGGAGCAACCATCATTCTTCTTTAAATGCCAGAAATTTATTGTACAGCAACAAAGCAATAATGGTAACGATTCCGATGCTACTGAAAATAATCCACAATAGCCGCGGTTGGTGCAAATTATCTACAAAATGCACGTAAAGATTTGCTCCTAACACACCGCCAATACTGGAACCAATGACACCGTACAGAAAGATGTACCCCATATACGTTGCCACCCGATTCCGGGGAGCGGTTTGTCCCACATAGCTGATGAATTTGGGATGTGCGGTCATCTCTCCAATGGAGAAAATAATAATTCCGGCAAGAAACACCCAGATGTTAATGGAAATCGCCAGAATACCCATGCCAATGGTTCCAAAAAGAATTCCGGTTATCATCGTGGGAAGCGCTTTAGTATGTTTCACAATATTGGAAACAATGAGCTGGAGGGCAATGATGGTTCCGGCATTGATGACAGTAACGTGCTCCACATCGAAACGCCAGTTCAGGTGGATTCCCAGACTGTTCAGGAAACCATTCACCGCATGATTTAGCGAACTGGCATCCACGTAATCTTTCACGTACCAGAGCACAGAATCAAATTGCTGAAAATAGAGAATCCAGAATCCGGAGTAAATAAAAATCATGAGCAGGAATTTGAAATGGTCTTTGAATTTCTGCTCCTCGCTGATGTCGATGAGAAAAAGGGAAAGCACCGTCAGGTAAATCACGTTGGTTACAATGCGCCCGAAAGTGGAGAGTCCCGGAACCAGCCAGAGGAAGGCGGTAATTCCAATGGCAAACAGTATCTGGTAGATGCTTCCGGAACCGTTTTTCTGGGTATGCCCCTGTAGGCGTAAAATCAGTAAACTGGTCAGATAAAGCAGGGTAATGAAGAGAAACAGAAAATTTCCTTTAGTAAAGTACAGGTAAAGAGAAGCTACCAGTACCAGAGCACTGATCAGGTAAATGATGATTTTTTTAATGAATGAATCATGAATATGCCGATGGATGAGCACGAAGGGGCTGTAAATAATTTCGAATGCATCGGCGATGGTTTGAATGATGTTGGTGGATTTCTCTTTTTGCGCCTCTTTAGGTTTCGGTGGTTCTTTGTAAAAGAGCAGGGTGGGAATAATCATTGCTCCGGTACCCAGCGCCGAGGCAATAATCACGGTATTCCAGCCAAAGTTGTTTTTCAGATACGGCACCAGAATTAACGGGAACAGGAACGCTCCCAGATTAATAGACCAGTAGTAAACTCCAAATCCCAGGGTACTGTTGGATTTGTCGGTTACCCGGGCAATAGTGCCGGAAATGATAGGCTTAAACGTTCCGGCACCCAGTGCCATCACCACAAGAGCTAAAAATACTGCCGTGTAAGAGGTCATCTGGCTGGTGAGGAAGTATCCACCGCCCAGAAGGGAAAATGCCACCAGAAGCATTCGTCGGTAGCCAAAACGGTCGGCTAATGCACCGGCAATGATTGGTAGAAAATACAGAATGGGTTGAATGGTGCTTTTAATAATTCCCACGCTTTCTTTACTGAAAAACAGTTTATCCGTAAAATACACGGAAAGGATGCTCATCATCCCGTAATATGAGCCGCGCTCGAAAAATTCGAACATAATCACCACCCAGAACATGGGGGAGAACGAACGAATGCCTTTCTTTTCCTGCTGTTGCGTAGTCATAAGCCTCCTTGATTTTTTAGTCCAATATGAGCAGGAAAGTAA
>JALXCH010000484.1 GCA_026991005.1 Calditrichia bacterium
ACTTTTTGTAAGCTGTAACGGGGTTCAATGATGCCCGGAGTATCAATGAACACAATCTGGTAATTCTCCCCGCTTAAAATGCCCAGTACCTTCTTGCGTGTAGTCTGGGGTTTATGGGTTACAATGGAAATTTTAAACTTCAGTAATTGATTGAGTAACGTTGATTTCCCAACATTAGGCTTCCCTACCAGAGCGACGTAACCTGCCCGAAAATCCTGATATTGCTCCATACATTGCATCTCCTTTTTTGACGCCTCAATTTAGACCTTTCCTTTTCCGCAAACAAGAACATTCCCAGATTACCGGAAGATGATATCGTTAACATGCCCGGCTCTATACCGATTTTTTTATGAATTGACAATGTTTGTGAAAAAAATTATATTTTTATTACATATAGGAAGACACCGTCAGAGGAGGACTGCATGAGCTGGTTTAATCACTTGATTGCCCACACCTTGCCCTACATTCCAAAGCCCATTGTTGGATATTTCTCCCGTCATTACATTGCCGGCGAAAAGCTGGATGATGCCATCCGTGTGGTGAAGGAGCTCAATGCTCAGGGGATGATGGCAACCATAGATGTACTGGGTGAGGAAGTGAAAAGCAAAGAGGATTCCAACCGGGCAGTGGCAGAATATCTGCGCGTTCTGGAGGCGATTGAGAAGGAAAAATTGGATGCTAATATTTCTGTGAAACCCACTCACATGGGATTAAAAATCGACAAAGATTTTTGCTTCGAAAATATCCGGACGTTGGTGCAGGCGGCGTTTAAAATCAACAATTTTGTTCGGATTGATATGGAAGATGCCACCACCACAGATGATACGCTGGACATGTATTTGAAGTTGAAAAAAGAATACGATAATCATGTGGGTACTGTATTGCAGGCGTATTTACGCCGCACCATTGACGATATCAATCGGTTGCTCCCCGAGAAGGCTAACTTGCGATTCTGCAAGGGGATTTACAACGAAAAACGGGAAATTGCTTACAAAGATAAAACGGTTATTAATTACAATTTCATGTACGGATTGGAAAAATTGTTAAAGGGAGGATGCTACGTAGGTATTGCCACCCACGATGAAAAAATTGTGTGGCACGGTTTACGTTTAATCGACGAGCTGGGATTGAGGCGCGAAGAATATGAATTTCAGATGCTTTTAGGTGTGGATCCTCAGCTACGGCGGATTATCGTGAACAGTGGCCACCGACTGCGGGTGTACGTACCTTACGGAACGGACTGGTTCGGGTATTCTACCCGTCGCCTGAAAGAAAATCCTGCCATCGTAGGTCACATAATGAAAAACCTTTTTTACCGCACCACCGGTCAGCGACAATAATTTAATTGTTGTTTAAACACAGGATAAAAGAGAGAGGTTTAGAATAGGGTGTAAATAAACGGTGCCAGCGCCGATCCTTCCATAAAAACAATAAACATTCCCAACAACAGCAGGAAAAAAATAAGCGGGCCTAACCACCATTTTTTGCGCTGCTTCATGTAGGCCCAGAGTTCTTTTAAAATGTCGATTTTTGACATGGGAAGTTTCCGGTATAAAAACAAAAAGCGCCCGTTTTGCGGGCGCCCTATTTTGCTTATTCTCCGTGAATTCTTTTCTTCTTTTCCAGAAGTTCTTCTTTGGTTTCCTGATGATTCGGATCCGGCACAATGCAATCCACAGGACACACATTCACACACTGCGGTTCATCGTAGAAACCAACGCATTCGGTGCACAGGTCGGGATTAATCACATAGATAGGATCGCCTTCGCTAATTGCATCATTGGGGCATTCCGGACGACAGGCATCGCATGCAATACATTCATCGGTGATCATTAAAGCCATTTTATTCCTCCTTCAGTTAGTTTCCAGCAGAAATTAGCAAAGGGCAGATTAATAAAACAAGAAAAATTTTATTTTATGCAGAGGAAATACAGAATAATCCCGAACCGGGAAAAAGAAATAATCCCATTGGGCGAGGAGCATTGTTGAGTGTTGTACGGCAAAAAAATTGTATTTGTTCTCCCGTGCGCAGTGTCACACAAAAATGGACATATTGACTTATTTTTTGGTTGCATTTTGCACGAAATGGTGCGATATTGTTGTCGAAAACAATCGTTTAATGCACAATTAAACAAAAATTAAAAACACTCAGGAGGAATTTATGACCCGGGATGAAATTCTGAAAATTTGTAAGGAAGAAGATGTGCGCTTCATGCGTCTGCAATTTACGGACATTTTTGGGGTGAACAAAAATGTGGAAATCCCCAGTTCTCAATTCGAAAAAGCGCTCGATGGCGAAATCCTTTTCGATGGTTCTTCCATTCAGGGATTTGCCCGGATTGAGGAATCGGATATGTTGTTGAAACCTGACTACGATACCTTTCGCATTCTGCCGTGGGACGACGGCAAAGGGAAAGTAGCTCGTATGATCTGCGACATCATGAATCCGGATGGCACTCCCTTTGAGGGATGTCCCCGGCAAACGCTAAAGCGTGTATGCCAGAAGGCAAAAGAGCTGGGCTTTGTGATGCAGGCAGGTCCGGAAGCGGAATTCTTCCTTTTCCCTTATGATGAACATGGGCAGCCGACCCGCATTACCCACGATTCGGCGGGATATTTCGATCTGGCTCCTCTGGATCTGGGTGAAGAAGCCCGCCGGGAAATTGTGGATGTGCTGCAGAAGCTGGGCTTCGAAGTGGAAGCAGCCCACCACGAGGTGGCCCGAGGTCAGCATGAAATCGATTTCAAACATGCGGAAGCCGTTCAAACGGCCGACAATGTAGCTACCTTTAAATTTGTGGTGCGCAAGGTGGCACAGAAATACAACCTGCACGCCACCTTTATGCCCAAACCGGTGTATGGAATTAACGGTTCGGGCATGCACGTCCACCAATCTTTATTCCGCAACGGAGAAAATGCTTTTTACGATCCCAATTCGCCGGACGGCCTCTCTGAGATAGCGAAATATTACATCGGTGGGATCCTGAAACACGCCAAGGCGTTTGTGGCCATCACCAATCCGCTCATTAACTCCTACAAGCGGCTGGTGCCGGGTTACGAAGCGCCGGTGAACATTGCCTGGTCGGAGCGCAACCGCAGTCCGCTGGTGCGGGTACCGGCAAAGCGGGGGATGAGTACCCGGATCGAAGTGCGGGTCCCGGATCCCTCTTCCAATCCCTATTTGGCGCTGGCGGTGATGCTGGCAGCGGGAATTGATGGCATCGTAAATAAGTTAACTCCGCCACCGGCAGTCAATAAAAACATTTTTACCATGAGTAAACGGGAAAAACGCCGTCTGAGAATTGAGGAACTCCCGGCCAATCTTTCGGAAGCCATCGATCAACTGGAAAAGAACCAGGTAATGCGGGAAGCGCTGGGCGAACACATCTTTACTCATTTCATTAACGCCAAACGCATGGAATGGAGCGAGTACATCTCCCAGGTACATGAGTGGGAACTGGAACGCTATTTCACTTACTATTAATCCCACTGCTGGGGGCAGCTCCCATATCCCAAATATTGCAAACCAACAGAGGCCGATGGGCTCTCGGTATTTAATGGGGTGCTATTAAAAACGAGGAAGGCAGAATTAAGATTGCCTTCCTCGTTTTGTATTAAAGAGGAAAAAATGGGGTTAATTTTTCATGAATCGTTGATACCGTTCTTCCAGCAAACGTTCCATTTCCACCAATTCGATGTCCGTGATTTTATGAGAATGTTCCAGGTCATCCAGTTGTTTGCGGAGCAACCGATACCACCGATTTACTTCCACCGTTTTACCTTCTTCCCAGGCCTGAATCATGGCATTCAGACCTCGATAAAACTGGTTAGTGGGAGAGTTTGAGGGGCCCAACACGGAGCACCGTCCGTTTCTCCCGTTTCAAGAGGATGATTTAAATCGGGGTACTAAATACTTCAACACTAAAAACAGGGCTGCGTAAATAAAAATTCCATATATCATCGAGTGCATGGTCATCTCCGTTTCATTTTAATATCCAAAATAATTCATGTATTCGATCTTCCAGCAGTGGTCCATCACCACTTCCAGCCCGGCTTCCAGCGCTTTTTGGGC
>JALXCH010000485.1 GCA_026991005.1 Calditrichia bacterium
AAAGCGTTTATTAAACAACGGTTTCTGGATACTTTGCGGATTTCGGACAGCGATTTTCAGGAGGGATTGAGGCGGTTTCAGGAAAAACGCCACGTGCAGCACATTTTTACCCGGGACAAAATCCGGGCACAGAAAATCCTGAAAGAACTCCGGGAGGGTACTTCCTTTGAGGAAATTTTCACTCGCTATGCCGCTTCGAAACGTCCCGCCGCCCATGCCGTGGATCTGGGATACGTCACCTTCGGAGATCTGGGTAAATCCCTGGAAGATGCGGTGTACCGATTGGAAAAAGGAGAATTCTCCGGAATTGTGCCTTCTCAGTACGGCTTTCATATCCTGCAGATTGAAGATATTATCCCCAACCCTGCCGCGGAATATTTGCGTCCTTCTGCGATTCACACTCTGGTGCGGGATGTCATTAAAAATCGTCAGGCCGACCGGCACATTCGCAAATATTTGAAACAACTGGCGGGGGAACGAAAGATCGCCGTGAACAACGTTTTGATGGAGATGCTGGTGCACAAGATTCAGGAGGTGATGGGTGAGGATTATATTCAGACACAGGGCATGATTCCTCCCATGAACGATCGGGAAATCGGGGAGATTCGCTTGCAGGTGCAGGATGTTCTGGACGAAGTGCTGGTACGTTTTGGGCAGCGGGAGCTCACGGTGCGGGAGGTGCTGGAACGTTTACGACAGACACCTCCGTTGCAACGCCCCTATTTAAACAACCGCGCCCGTCTTATTCAGGCGGTTATCAATATGATTCGGGAGGATTTAATTGTTGAGGCGGCACGAAAGCAGGGGTTGGAAGCAGATCCACGGGTGCGAGAAAGAATTCACACCCAGCAGAAATATTTTCTGGCGCGGGAATTTTCCGCCCGGTTGTCCCCGGAATATCGCAAGCTTCATCCCGAGGAGTGGAAACGTTATCGGGAGGTGTGGTTCCGGGTGCAGGAGGAATATCCCGTACAGGTCTTTCGGCAGCGGCTTTTCCCGGGGGTGGCGCATCCGGATAGCATCTTTGTTGATCCGCCTATTCCCGTGGTGTTGAAAAATCAGTACCGCTGGTAGAGGGTTCCCATTTTTTTGGAATAAATGAACAACGGGTGAAATAAAAAACCTCCTGTCCGATTCCGGCAGGAGGTTTTAGTAGGGAAATGTCGCATCGTTTACAGATCCAGGCAGTTCTGCCACACGCCGTGGAGGTTGCAATAGGACACGGCGCACAGCGATTTAAAATCCGATAGATTAACCTGAAACACCGCTTTCGGTTCGGTGAATCCCGGTGCAAATGCGGCTCGTCCCAGATTAATGACCATTCCGTTTTGATGAACGCCGTACAATTCCGCCCAGGCAATATGGTGCTCGGCGGTGTTGGGGTGGGCGACTTCCTTTCCCACGGTTACAGTAACGGTATTTCCGTCCACTTCTATGATGGGTACGTGCTTCTCCTTGCCTTCTGCCTCGGCACTTTTTAATACGTCAGCAAACTTCATGATGCGCCTCCTTGTTTTAAATTTACGGTGTGAATTGCCATTTAAATCCAATTAATTGATGCCCAAAGATAACAGGAGTTACCGAAGCAGGCAACGAAAATTTCAGGAAGAATTCAGGGGAATATTTTATCCGCAAAGGTCGCAAAGCATGTGAAGAAATTCCAAATTCCAAATTCCAAATTCCAAAAAACAAATTCCAAATTCCAGAAGGTGATTTATCGAAAAAGCGAAATGTCCTAATGTTTATAAGTTGGTAGAACTTTCCTCGACAGAACAGTAGAGATACTTTGCTTCGTTGGCGCTGCGCTCAGAATGACAGGGTGGCGGTGTTTCTGTCATTCTGAACCCTCGCTTGTAGCGAGGGTGAAGAATCTCTTACGATTGGAACGAAGAGAAATAGAGATTCTTCGTCGTCCCGCGTTGCGGGACTCCTCAGAATGACAGGGAGGAGGGGTGTTGTTATTCTGAACATCCACCCTCCCAATAAAAACGATGAATTGGAACATTAGCGCAGGCATAAAGCCTGCGGCTACCGGAATCCATAACAATAACAAAAAATCGATGAACTGGAACCCACTTCTGTCCCAAATTCCCGCTATTCCACTCCGCTAATTTTAGCATTTGGTCCTTGGGATTCGCCGATTCTCTTATCATATTATTCCCCGATGGAGAACAACGTTCAGCATAGAGAAACGGATAATAACACCGCCAGCGGCGGGGGAGGCATTCGGAGGCTGTTCCGGCATTCGGCTATCTATTCCATCAGCACCTCGGTGCAGCGCTTGCAGGGACTCATTCTCACCCCGGTGTACACCTCCACCAAATTTATTCCCCAGATCGCGCAATACGGCAACTACGGCCTAATTTACACCTTCATCGCATTCATGAATTTTGTGTATTTGTACGGAATGGACTCTGCCTTCTTGCGCTATTTCTTCCTGGGTAAATCCAATCGCAAAACAGTCTTTTCCACCACATTTCTGGTGCTGTTAAGCACGGCACTTGCCACCAGCGCCCTGATTTTCCTGCTGGCCCGGCACATCGCGGGAATCGTTCTCTTTAACGAAAATCTAACCTTGCTGGTACGATTGGCGGCGGGTATCCTTTTCTTCGATACCATCGGAAACCTTCCTTTTCTTATCTTGCGCGCCGAAGAGAAAGCCGGTACCTACACCGCCTTCCGGTTGCTGCGCTTTTCTCTGGAACTGGCGCTAAATATCCTTTTTGTGGTGATTCTCCGCAAAGGTGTTCCCGGCATTATGATGGCGAATTTAACCGCCTCGGTCCTCAACCTCATCATCATGTTTCCCTTTACCTGGCGGTATTTGCGGTTGCACATCGAATGGCCCCTGTTGAAGGAAATGGTGGCGTTCGGTCTGCCATTCTTGCCCAATGGAATTGCCTTCATGATGATTGAGATGCAGGATCGTTTTCTGGTAACCCGCTTTTTGGGGAAAGAAGTGATGGCTTTCTACCATGCCAATTACAAATTTGCCTCGGTGTTGCTGTTGCTCATCATTGGCTTCCGCAATGCCTGGCAGCCTTTTTTCCTGAAGATCGCCCGGGAGCGGGAAGCCCCTCGCACTTATTCCCGCATCCTGAATTATTATTTGCTCGGTGCCGCCTCTCTGGCACTCTTCATTCTCTTTTTTGTTCGGGATTTGCTCACCCTGCACTGGTTCGGAGCCTTTTACGTGCTGGGTCCCCGCTACTGGAGCGGAATCCCTGTCATCCCCTGGATTGTGTTTTCTTACCTTTTTTTCGGGATTTACGTCATTTTTACTCCGGCGTTTTACATTACCAAAAAAAGCCGCTACATGGTGGTGTTTACCGGTCTGGGGGCATTGGTGAACTTGCTAACGAATCTCTGGCTTTTACCGCGCATGGGAATGTGGGGCGCGGTAACCGCCACCGTGCTGGCGTACTTCACCATGGCCATCTCCATCATTCCCGTTGCCCAGCGGCTTTTTCCCATTCCCGTACAATGGGGCAAATTGCTGGGAACCCTGCTTATCATTGGAGCCGCTTTCGGAATTTATTATATTATGCAGCCAGCGTTGCAGTTGCGTTTACTGCTTTTTATTCTATTCTTCTTGGCCCTGGTAATGTTTCTGCCTACCCGGGAGGAACGGAGAAAACTTATTGTCTGGATGGAACGTTTAAAATCGAAACAGGAGTGATGCGAAATGGAGAGCGGCAAGTTAGCTCTGGTGATTATGTGGCATCAGCACCAGCCATATTATAAAAGCGGCGAGGGCGTGTACCAGATGCCCTGGGTGCGTTTCCATAGTACCAAAGATTATGTGGATATGCTGCGGGTGCTGGAAGAATTTCCCGACATCAAGCAAAACATCAATCTTGTTCCATCCTTGCTGGCGCAGGTACAGGATTACGTAGAAAACCGTGCCCGGGACAATATTTTGATGCTCACCGAAAAGCCCGCCAATCAACTTACCCTGGAGGATAAGAAGAAAATTCTGGATAATTTTTTCCTGGCGAACGTGGATACCATGATTAAACCGTATCTGCGCTACCGGGAGCTTTTTCTGAAATTCAAAGATCT
>JALXCH010000486.1 GCA_026991005.1 Calditrichia bacterium
TCCTCTTGTGCCGCAAAATAAACAAACCAATGCCGGAAGATGCTGCAAATCCTACCATCACAAATACCGTATAAGTTAAAAGTTGATTAAACGTACCGCTGAGAATGAGCACCATACTCCAGAGGAACTGATACCAGAGGGCTGCCACCGGTACCTGACGCCGGGGATGCAACAAACCCGCTCCCGGGAAGAATAATCCATCCCGTGCCATAGCGTAATAAATGCGGGCACCGGAGAGGATGGTTGCATTCAACGTACTGAGAACCGCCAGCATAATCATTCCGGAAAAGAAAAGTGACCAGCGCTCTCCACGTAACACCACCAGCGCCCGATATCCTACATCCACTATATTTTTCATTTGGGAAATTGGCACAGCCAGCAAATACACACCATTTATGAGCACGTATAACACGGTTACCGAAACCACCCCCATTATCATAGCCCGGGGAATGATACGCCCCGGTTCCCGAACTTCCCCTGCCACGTACACTATGGTCGTCCACCCGGAATAAGTAAAATAAATGCCCATCAACGCCACGCCGAATCCGGTGAGCAATTCCAGAGAAACATGTTCGGGGAGAATGGGGGATAAATACTTGGGTTGCACCTGATTTGAACTTCCGCCTAATACAATAAATCCCAACAAGGTCGCCAGGGAAAGAACGGTCAATCCCGTTTGCCAGCGGGCTCCAATACGGAGTCCCCGAGCATTCACCAGAGTTAATATTCCCGTAACAGCTATGGCGACCAGTTTAATAGGAGTGAGTTCCCATCCCAACACATTTAAAGCTGGAGAAATGGTTTTTCCAGAGGAATGGAAAATATTCATAAAATAATGCGCAAAACCAACGGAGAGGGTAGCGATAGAGCCGGTATAAGTAACCAGAAAAGCAGCCCATCCAAACAGAAAGCCGTACAGGGGATGGAAAGCATGGGTCAGAAAATGGTAATCTCCGCCCGCCCGGGGGAATTGGGCTGCCAGCTCGGAGTAAGTGACACTCCCCAGAAAAGCGATTACACCGCCCAACAGCCAGGCCATCAGCAACATCCCGGGAACCGGGATATGGTTGGCTACATATCCCGGAGTGGTAAAGATGCCAATACCGATAATATTCCCCACCACCAAAAAATAGGCATCCCTACCGGTTAGAATTCGCTTCATCCGCTTAATCTCCGTTTACCAATTCCTGCAACATCTGCGCATTTTCCACGGCATATCCACCTACATCGTTATTGAAGAATGCCCATACCGCTTTTCCTTTTTCCAATAATTCACGTATTTTCTCAGCGAATTCCGCCAGTTGTTCCCGGGAATAATTAGAAGCGTAGAGACGCCCGGGCCCATGAAAACGAAAATAAGTAAACTCCGTTACCGGATAATCGAACGTAGGGAAGTGACCTCCGGAATCTGCATACACCAGAGCCACCTCATAATGCCCCAGAAATTCCGCCACCTCCCGGGAGTCCCAGCTCTTGTGGCGAGCTTCTACAGCAAAGCGGTAAGGGGAATAGTACTCCTGTAAATATTTGAGGAACGGTTGCAGGCGTTCCGTTTCGAATGCCAGACTGGGGGGCAATTGAATCAGCACCGGTCCCATCTTCGGTTGTAAAGGGTGAAAAATGGTAAAAAACCGTTCCAAAGGTTCCTGGAATTCTACTAATTTTTTTTGATGGGTAATGAATCGGCTCAATTTCACACAGAAACGAAATTCTTCGGGAGATTTCTGCAACCAATTGCGTACCGTAGCTTCCCGGGGTAGATGATAAAAACTGGAATTCAGCTCTACCGCCGAAAAGTGCCGGGCGTAGTACTGGAAAAACTGGTGGGATTTCAAATCCTCCGGATAGAATTTCCCCACCCAGTGGCGATAGCTCCATCCAGAGGTGCCCACGTGAAAATGAGGGAATCTGCGCACTTTAATCTCCTTTCTTAATTCCCAAAAAAACAACAGAAAAAGTGTTTAAACACTGCATCCAGAAGAGCACCAATTTTCAACACAAACGTTCGTATTCTGAATCTGAAAATAGATACCAAATCAATTCTTTTTAAAGAACCCCCTGATTACCGAAATTCTGCACGCTCCCTTCGGAAGAGCAATAACAAATAGCTCCATTTTAGCCGGGAAAGCCAAATCTTTCTTTTCGAAGAGTAATTGTCTTCTTTTTCCGGATGTCCACAAATTTGAAATTCATCGCCATAAATATGTTTATTTTATTCATTGTATATTTTGTTTTATTATATAAAACGAATATTATTTTTATTTGACAAATTTATTGAGTTTTTCTAAATTATCCAAGTATAGATAAGTTATTTGACGCATAAATGCAAAATCAAGAGAATGACAAATTAATTGATCGAGAATTTCTGATTATTTCCAGCGATTTAAAAGAACTGAAAAAAATTGAAGAATTCTCACATCACATATCCCGTAAAGCCACCCTCACGGAAGAACAATCGGATAATATGGCCATTGTGCTCACAGAATTGGTTCATAATGCAATTGTTCACGGAAACAAAATGATATCGGACAAGAAAGTGATTGTTAAAGCAGATTACTACCCCGATCGTGTTCAAGTGTCCATCAAGGATGAAGGGGCTGGCTTTGATCCATCCGCTATCTCCAACCCCACGAACCCCGAAAACCTCTGGAAAGAGAGTGGTCGTGGCATCTTCCTGGTTAAAAATTTAATTGATGACGTACAATTCTATCCCACCCGAAGGGGGATGAAGATCATCATCACGGAATATTTCAAGAATATGAATTGATCTAAGAATCATGTCTCCGGGTCGAGGAATTCGCCTGTTTGCGAATCGACCCATGTTATAGAACAACTGAATGCATCGAGAGAAGCCCTCTGTTGAGAAACAGGTTGAAAAGGTAAAAAGATGTGGGTATTATTTTGAATTGATGTAGTGGGTTCCCACGGATTTAACAGAATTTAAATTTTAGGGAGGCAACTTTCGCAGAAAATGCTTAAATTTGAGCTTTAATTGTTGTTGGAGGTAAATCGCTTTATTCAAATGAAGCTTTAATTAAATCAATTCGTCCTATGTTCACATAACTATTGGAGGAGCTATGAGGCATTATGTTCTGTTACTGATGATTGTACTGCTGAGTGCGTCTTTAGCATTTGGCGGCACAGTACGAGGCGTTATTACCGATGCGGAAACCGGTGATCCGCTGATTGGTGCCAATGTGGTCCTGGAAGGAACCACCATGGGTGCCAGCACGGATATGGACGGTTTCTTCATCATCGAGAATGTGCCAGAAGGCAATTACGTCCTGAAGGTCATTTATGTGGGTTACGATGAGTACACCCAGAATATCACCGTGGGTACGGAAACAGTTAGTTTGAAGATTGCTCTGAAACCCACGGCGATTATGGGACAGGAAATTACGGTGTTTGCCGACCGAGCCAAACCCCGCGAAACACCGGTTGCATTTACCGAAGTGGACAAGAAGGAAATTGTAAGCCGTCTGGGTTCTCGAGACATCCCGCTGGTACTGAACGTGACCCCCAGCGTGTACGCAACCCAACAGGGTGGTGGCTCTGGTGATGCGCGTGTTAACATCCGTGGTTTCAATCAGCGCTACATCGCCGTGATGATTAACGGTGTGCCGGTAAACGATATGGAAAATGGCTGGGTGTACTGGTCGAACTGGGATGGTGTTGGCGATGCCACCTCTTCCATTCAGGTGCAGCGCGGTTTAAGTGCTGTGAACCTGGCTGTTCCCTCCATTGGCGGTACCATGAACGTACTGACCGATCCCACCGCCCAAAATGCCAGCCTTTCCTTCAAACAGGAAGTGGGATCTGCGGGATTCCTGAAATCCACGCTTATTGGCCATACCGGTTTAATTAACAACAAATTTGCCCTGAGCGGTGTGATTGTACGGAAAGTTGGCGATGGACTCATCGATAAAACCTGGACAGATGCCTGGGCTTATTACTTTGGCGCCAGCTACACCTTGAACAAGAACAACCGTTTCGAGCTGTATGCTCTGGGTGCTCCCCAGCGTCATGGCAACAATTACTACCGCCAGAACATTGCCGCTTA
>JALXCH010000487.1 GCA_026991005.1 Calditrichia bacterium
TCCGTGGCGTTCGCTGCGGTTTATTAAAATTTGTTTTTTGTTAATTGGGATTTGGAATTTGGAATTTTGTTTGTGATTTGGGATTTGTTATTTGAAATTTATTTTATGTGATTTGTGGTTAATCCTAATCTCTCGGGATTCCCACATTTCCAACCGAAATTTCCCCCTCCATTGCATTTTGAATTTGAGAAAAAATTTTGTAAATTTGGCGGTCACGAAACCGGGTTAAAAGGTGGGACTCAAAAATTTGAATTTTGTTTTTAAAATGCTGCTGGTGGTCTGGATGTTGAGTATTATGTTCTATGAGCAATCTACTTTTTATAATGCCATCCTTATATTCATTCTTCTTTTGCTGGCATACACTCAAAAAATACGATTATTCCGCTATCCTTCGTTATTTTATTCTTTTTTAATATTTCTGACATTTATTTTCTTGTTCCGAGTGATTTCCGGCTACGGGGAGGTGTACCTGACCATTCCTCCGGGAATCCGGATTACCGACGGTGGTCTGCGGAGTGCCTGGCTTACGGTGGAACAGATTACTCTAATTTTCCTGTTGTTCGGAATTACCCTGAATTCGACTTCTCGAGAAGAAGTGGCTTACTATATTAACCGGCTGGGCGCTATTCCCGGTAAACCGGGACGGGAACTACAACGGCTGGTGCGAATAGCCCTGTTTGTGTTTTACCTGCTTCCCCGGATGTTCCCCCATGCCCGGGAAAAGAGCTACCATCTGGTATCCTCCGAAAGGAAAAAACGCCCCTGGTGGGAAAAATATCGAAACGCTGTAAACCAGGTAGGAAGTTTTTTGGTGGAAATGCTGCGCCAATCCGAGCAATGGTACGCCCAATTCCTCTTGGATATGTCGCAAAAAAATTTCCGGCCTGTCTCCATTCGGACGCCAGCGCATCTACTTTATCTTGCAGGAGTGGTGGGATTGCAGGGAAGTTTACTCTGGTTGAGGGTGAAATGAAAGAACGAAACATAAAATTATTGATAGAGTATGATGGTACCGCCTATCACGGGTGGCAGCGTCAGGAAAATGCCCGCAGCATCCAGGCGGAGCTCGAAAATGCCATCGAAAAGCTAACGGGCGAAACAGTCAATTTAATTGCAGCAGGTCGCACCGATGCGGGTGTGCATGCCCGCGGGCAGGTGGCTAATTTCCGAACCCACTCCCGGTTACCTCTGCACAAAATCTATATGGGAATCAACGCCTATTTGCCACGGGATATTGTGGTGAAACAGGCCGAAGAAGTTCCCATGGATTTTCATGCCCGGTTTAGTGCCCGGAAACGTATTTACCAGTACTACCTGCTTACCGAACGCACTGCGATTTATCGCAATTATTGCTGGCAATTCTTTCAACGCTTCGAAACGGATGTGCTAAACGATCTGGCGTCTCAAATAATCGGTGAACACGATTTCGGTGCTTTTTCCCGGGTGGAAGTGCAGAGCGAACATAAGCGTTGCCAGGTGTGGGAATCTCGCTGGTTTCGTAAAGATGATTTCTGGGTGTACCGCATTGTTGCCAACCGTTTTCTCCACGGAATGGTGCGGACGCTGGTGGGAACCATGCTGGATGTGGCGCGAGGACGTTTTACCGCGGAAGAATTTCAGGAGATTTTTGCCGCGCAGGACCGTACCCGGGCAGGCGAAGCTGCTCCAGCCCGGGGATTGTTCCTGGAGGAAGTGGTGTACTAAATCAATTACTGCGGGTGACCAATTTTCAGTGTTCCAGTTCAGGTTGCCAATGGGGAAATGGAATTTTCGTTCTGGCAAAATTCAGTTTGAAAAGTAGGGCGTATTGGTTCCCTTCACACAGGTTGGGGATGAGGGAATGGGGCAGCATCTTCAATGGGCGCATCATAAAAAAACAGAAATAGAGGTAATCGAAGAAGAAGACGGAGATGCTGTGTTAAAATGAAGGAAATTTGTTGTATTTAATACGCTTGAGATGATAAACGAATAGAGTAAAGAAAACCAAACGCGAGGAAAAGGGGAGACGATTCATGAAATTTTTTATTGATACGGCCAATTTGCAGGAAATTCGCGAAGCAGCAGAATTAGGCATTCTGGATGGGGTGACCACCAATCCCACCTTACTCTCCCGGGAACCGGGAGATCCCTACGAAAATTTGAAGGAAATTTGCCGCATTGTTCCCGGACCGGTCAGTGGAGAAGTGATTGCCACCGATTATGCCGGTATGGTGCGGGAAGCCCGCGAACTGGCGAAGATGGCCGAAAACCTGGTCATAAAAATTCCCATGACGGTGGATGGCATTAAAGCGGTGCGGACGTTGAGTGCCGAGGGGATTAAAACCAACGTGACGCTGGTGTTCAGTGCGGCCCAGGCGCTGCTGGCAGCCAAAGCGGGTGCCACCTTCGTTAGCCCCTTTGTGGGGCGGCTGGATGATATCAGCAGCGATGGCATGCATCTGATTGAACAAATCGTCACCATCTATACCAATTATCAATTCGATACTGAAATTCTGGTGGCAAGTGTACGACATCCCATGCACGTGGTGCAGGCGGCATTGATGGGTGCCGATATTGTAACCATGCCTTTCGCGGTCATCAATAAACTGTTTAAACATCCTTTAACTGATGTGGGCATAGACCGCTTTCTGGCGGATTGGAAAAAAATTCAAAAATAGCACTCATTTGATGGGGAAAGACAGAATTTCGATGCAGTTGGAAACAAATTCATAAAAAACTAAAAAGGAAAGCGTGATGTTGCAAACAAAGAGATGGGCGGTGCTGTTACTGGGTTTGTGGGTACTTCTGGTTCTGGGTAGCTGTGGCCAGGATTCCCGGAAAGAAGAGAAAGCCGGAGATAGCTTGTTCCTGAAAAACCTGTACGCCCGTTCCGATACTACTGGTCTGGCGGAAGCCAATGCCCGGGCACACCGCAGCCGGGAAACGGCTCTGACCCGCGCCGCGGCCATTGCCCGTCCCGCCGTGGTGGGAATTAACGTACTGCAGGTGAAACGCTACGTGGTGCGCAGCCCCTTTTACACGGACGATCCCCTGTGGCGCGCCCTGATGCCCCAGCTTTTCCGCGACCAGATTTACGAAAAACCCATCCAGAGCCTGGGAAGCGGCTTTTTTATTTCCTCCGATGGGTATTTGCTGACCAATGAACATGTGGTGGAAGATGCTAAAAAAATTGTGGTAACCCTGGAAGGCGGAAAGCGTTATGACGCCCGGCTGGTGGGGGTAGATCACGTATCCGACATTGCTCTACTGAAAATTGAAGGCGACAACTTCCCCTACCTGCAAATGGGCGATTCCGACGATTTGATTGTAGGGGAATGGGTGATTGCCCTGGGAAACCCGTTCGGCCTTTTCGAACTGGATGCCAAACCCACGGTAACCGCCGGTATTGTGAGCGCCACCAATGTGGATTGGGGACGGGTGCCGGAGAGTAACCGCATTTACATGGATATGATTCAAACCGATGCGGCAATTAACCACGGAAACAGCGGCGGGCCACTGGTAAACGCCCTGGGGCAAGTGATTGGGATGAATACGTTCATTTACACCGGGAGCAGTTATCAGGAAGGGTTTGTGGGAATTGGATTTGCCATTCCCATTAACCGCATTAAAAAGGTGGTGGCACAGCTTAAGTCCCAGGGGGGCGTGGATCGGGATTACTGGTTGGGCATCCGGGTGCAGGATTTGAATCCCTTTATTACCCGGGCGCTGGGGCTGGATGTGGAGGCAGGCGTCATCATTACCCAGGTGGAACGGGGAAGTTCCGCCGACCAGGCCGGTCTCCAACCGGAGGACATTATTGTGAAACTGGATGGGCACCCGGTAACGGATACCCAATCCCTGCTGGAGATTCTGACCAATGCCGATTACCAGGTGGGAGATGTACTCACCTTTACCATTCTGCGTGGTGGTAAGAAGTTCAACGTACGAGTGAAATTAATGAAACAACCGGAAGAATAATGATTGAACGGTACAAACTCCCGGAAATCGCACACATCTGGGAAGAGGAGAACAAATTTCGCATCTGGCTGGATATTGAAATTCTGGCCTGCGAAGC
>JALXCH010000488.1 GCA_026991005.1 Calditrichia bacterium
AAATGGTGTTCGATGCCGAAAGTGCCTTCATGCGGGATAAAAAACTTCACGAAATAACGGAACAGCTTTACTACGCCATCGAAGAAAAAAGCAACACCATCGATTTAACCGATAAAGGGCGGAATTTTCTTTCTCCCTCGAATCCCGAAGAGTTTGTGCTCCCGGATATCACGGAAGAATTCTCGGCTATCGAAGGGGACGAAAGCCTTTCCCCTATGGAGAAGATGGAGCGTAAAAATAAAATTCAAATGGAATATATTCGTAAAAACGAAAAGCTCCACAACATTCACCAGTTACTCAAAGCCTATTCTCTGTTCGAAAAGGATGTGGATTACGTGGTTTCCGAGGGCAAGGTGCTGATTGTCGATGAATTTACGGGACGCATCATGTACGGTCGCCGATACAGCGACGGACTGCACCAGGCGCTGGAAGCCAAGGAGAATGTGAAGATTGAGGGAGAAACTCAGACGTTGGCAACCATCACCCTGCAAAATTATTTTCGCATGTACGATAAATTGGCGGGAATGACCGGTACAGCCGAAACCGAAGCAGCGGAATTCTGGGATATTTACAAACTGGATGTGGTGGTGATTCCCACCAACAAACCGGTACGGCGCATCGATTACAACGATGTAATTTATCGAACGAAACGAGAGAAGTATAATGCAGTGATTAACGAGGTGGAGCGCTTGCACCGGGCGGGACGTCCTGTGCTGGTGGGCACCATCTCCGTGGAAGTGTCGGAGACGTTGAGCCGCATGCTGAAACGGCGAGGGATTCCCCATAATGTGCTCAATGCTAAGCACCACAAGCAGGAAGCGGAAATTGTGGCGAAAGCGGGGCAACCCGGTGCTGTGACCATCGCTACCAACATGGCCGGTCGAGGTACGGATATTAAACTGGGCCGCGGTGTGGTGAAATGCGAAGGTGGATGTTACCTCATCGATACGGAGGGGCGTCCGGTTCCACCGGATATCGATCTGGAACAGTGCAAAAAGGATATGCCCTGTGGGTTACACATTATTGGAACCGAGCGGCACGAATCCCGGCGCATCGACCGGCAATTACGTGGGCGCGCCGGACGCCAGGGAGACCCCGGCTCCAGCCGTTTCTTCCTGAGTCTGGAAGACGATTTGATGCGCCTGTTCGGCTCCGACCGCCTGATTGGCATTATGGACAAGCTGGGAGCCAAAGAAGGCGAAATGATTGTGCACCCCATGGTTACCAGAGCTATTGAAAAAGCTCAACGCCGCGTGGAAATGCAAAATTTCTCCATCCGAAAACACCTACTGGAATACGATGATGTGATGAACAAACAGCGAGAGGTCATTTATTCCCGACGGCGAAAGGCGTTGTTGCAGGAGGATGTGAGTGAAGAGCTGGAAGAAATTATGGAGGAATTCCTGGATGCTTTGATGGAGAAATATGTGACCGGACGAAGGCATCCTGAGGATTGGGATATCGATAGCCTGAATGACCTGACCATGCGCACGCTGCTGGTGGATGTGAAACAACTGGGTGACAAAATTTATGAAATGAGCGAAGAGGATTTGCGCCAGTATATCAAAGAGGAAGCGCGCAAAGTTTATCAGTACAAAGAGAAGAAATTAGGAGAAAAATTCCTCCGGGAATTTGAAAAATATGTCATTTTGCGGGTGGTGGATGAGCAATGGAAAGACCATCTCCACCAGATGGACTTGCTAAAAGAAGGCATCGGTTTGCGTGCCTACGGGCAAAAGGATCCGCTCATTGAGTACAAGCAGGAAGCCTACCATTTATTTGTGGATCTGATTGACACCATCAATCAGAAAATTCTGGAAATGTTGTGGCGAGCAGAGGTGGTAGAGGCTCCCCGTGAACATCGCTATGCTCCGCCTCGTATCGTGCTGATGCACGACGATGCAACGAATCTGGGGTATCAGGCGGGCAGCGGTGGCGAAATGACCGCTATTCAGAAGGCCGGACAGCAACGCAGTAAGAAAGTTGCCCCCATTAAACGAGAATTCCCCAAAGTGGGTCGTAACGATCCCTGTCCCTGTGGAAGTGGTTTAAAATACAAGAATTGCCATGGGAAGAAGGCCTGATCCTTCTCGCATGGAATATCTTTCGGGCTAAATCGGGAGTACTTATGCGCAACGCACTACAACGCCATTTTATCTTTACTCTTTTAATTTTTTTATCGTTTTTAACATCCGTTTCTCTGGCACAAAAATTACCTCCCAAACCCACCCAATGGGTTATGGATTATGCCGATAAATTAACCCCCGAACAGGAGCAATGGCTAAACCGGGAGTTGCGAGCCTACGAGGACAGTACATCCAACCAGATTGTGGTGGCTATTTTCCCGGATGCACAGGGGTACCCGGTGGAGGAATTCAGTATTCGTCTGGCCGAAGCCTGGAAAGTGGGGCAAAAGGGTCGGGATAATGGAATCATTCTGGCTGTGTTTCTTAAAGAGCGGAAAATTCGCATCGAAGTAGGCTACGGGCTGGAGGACAAGGTTCCCGATGCCATTGCCATCCAGATTGCCCAGAATGTAATTGCCCCCTATTTTCGGGAGGGGAAATTTTTCGAAGGGTTGCGTGCCGGAGTGGAGCAGTTGATGCAGGCGGCTGCCGGGAAGTACAAAGGAATTCCCCGAAAAGCCCGAAAAAAAGAGGATGACGAATTTCCCTTTGCACTCATTGTATTTTTAATTATTGTGATTTTAATTTTTATTTCCAGCCGCAGGAACCGGGCGACGGTTTCCCGGGGCGGTTGGCGCGGTGGTGGCCCCTTCTTCTGGGGTGGTTTTGGAGGTTTTGGTGGAGGAGGTAGTTCCGGCGGAGGTTTCGGAGGGGGCGGTTTCTCTGCCGGTGGAGGGAGCTTTGGTGGAGGCGGTGCCACCGGAAGCTGGTAATCCTGCAAGCACCAATGTATTTCGAACAATGTAGATGGGGAGAAAGGTATGGCGGAACGTTCCAGCAATCCCAATAAATTCTTCTCCAAAAAGGAGAAAGAGCAAATTGTGGAGGCCATTCGCCAGGCGGAAAAAGAAACCTCCGGCGAAATCCGGTTACATCTGGAGAAGAAAGCGGGAAAGGATGTGTTCCAACGGGCACTGGAAGTTTTTTTTAAGATTGGAATGCACAAAACTGCCCAGCGAAATGGCGTGCTGATTTATTTTGCCACCGGAGAACGCAAATTTGCCATCATTGGCGATGAAGGCATCAATAAAGTGGTACCGGAGAATTTCTGGCAGGATGTGGTGGAACTGATGCGGGAGCATTTCCGCCAGGGGAAATTCTGCGAGGGGGTTTGCCGGGCAATCGAACGCATTGGGGAAAAGCTGAAAGCCTTCTTCCCCTATCAATCCGATGATGTCAACGAACTTTCCGATGACATCTCCATTGGAGGGGCAGAGGATGAAACTGGGGACAAATAGCGCCTTGTAGGACATAAATTTCGGAGGAGAACCCGATGAATCAGACACCGGAACGGGGACAGTGGAGTTCAAAGATCGGTTTTATTCTGGCTGCGGCGGGGTCAGCCATTGGACTGGGAAACGTGTGGCGGTTTCCGTATGTCACCGGCCAGAACGGAGGAGCCGCTTTCGTTTTTGTGTATCTGGGATGTGTGTTGTTAATCGGATTACCCTACCTGTACGCTGAATTGGCGCTGGGTCGTTACGCTCAGAAAAATCCGGTGGGAGCCATCGCTTCCATCCGCCCCAACAGCCCCTGGGTGTGGGTTGGAGGGCTGGGGGTGGTAACCGGTTTATTCATCCTCTCGTTCTATTCGGTTATTGCGGGCTGGACGTTTGGCTACATTTTTAAAATGTTAATGCATAGCCACATGGAATTTGCCAGCTTTGTGGCAAACACTCCCGTGGTTATCTTTTTATTTGCACTGTTCATTTTGTTTACGGTTTTGGTGGTGTATGGAGGAGTTCAGGAGGGAATTGAGAAGTGGTCGAAAATCCTCATGCCGGTGCTTTTCTTTCTTTTATTAATTCTCATTATTTATGTGAATTTTCTCCCCGGTTCCGGTAAGGGATTGGCATTTTACCTGAAACCGGATTTCAGTAAAATTACCGGAAAGGTAGTTCTGGCTGCGCTGGGACAGGCTTTCTTCTCCCTGAGCCTGGGAATGGGATTAATGATTACTTACGGAAGTTACATTTCCCGGCAGGACAATCTGTTTACTTCCGGAATCTGGGTGGCATTTGCCGACACACTCATTGCCATCATGGCGGGTTTAATTATTTTCCCTGCCCTGTTTGCTATGGGGCAGAATCCCGCAGCGGGGCCGGGATTGGTGTTTCAGGTACTTCCGGCGGTGTTCGAAAAAATGCCGGGCGGTATTTTTATCGGTGCCGTGTTCTTTGTGCTGCTTTCCATTGCCGCGCTCACTTCCACCATTTCCCTGCTGGAAGTCCCCACCGCCTTTCTGGTGGACGAGAAGCGGGTTGCCCGGAAAATTGCCGTATGGTTGGTTGGTGGGGCAACTTTTTTGCTGGGACTCCCTTCGGCACTGTCTCAGGGAGCGGTGGATTGGTTAAGTAAACCCATTTTATGGAGAAAGGAATTTCTCTCGCTCATCGACTTCTTGTTTGGAAATATTTCCCTGGTGGTAGGGGCACTTTTACTCTCCATTTTTGTGGGATGGGTATGGGGAGCCCGCCAGGCTGCGGCGGAAATGAGTCAGGGATACCACGGATCACCGATCATTGTAAAAATCTGGATATTTTTAATCCGTTTTGTGGTACCTGTTTTCATCTTTATCATTTTGCTCAATATCTTTAAAATATTTTGATTTTATTCCGCAGTAACATTTGAACGAACCGGATGGGCGTGAATTTACCTAAACCGTTACAAAAGTGGAACAAGCCAGGGAAGGCACCTTCCCCATTTGCCATTCTGAATTTATCCTCGGGTGTCTCTAAAAAACAGGAATGTACACGCTTAGGAGGATGAATTGCATCCTCATCCTGGCACCAGTTTCATCCGCCGGAAATTTCTTCTTCCCCTCTCAGAAAATGTCTAATTCTACAAAGATGACTGGTTACTTATTGGCTAAGCTGGGGTTCCTTATTTTTTACGGATGTTTTATCCAATCGAGTCAGAATCAGGGGTTCCTCCCGGGCAGGCTCCGCACCGATGCGGATGGCAGAATGGAGTTTTGCTTCGGCCTCGGTGAGGGAATCCGGTAAATTGGTGTGGATTTCCACCAGCGGTTCTCCCTTTTCGACCCGGTCTCCTACTTTCTTGAACAGAATCATCCCGGCCTGGGGATCGACCGCATCTTCGGCTCGTTTGCGTCCCGCGCCAATAATAACTCCGGCCATACCCACTGCATGGGTATCGTAGGCCTGAATGTATCCCGACTGGCTGGCAGTAATTACCTGCCGGTGTTTAGCCACCGGGTAGCGTTGAGGCTCTTCAATTACGCGAGTGTCGCCTCCCTGATATTCTACCATTTCCAGCAGCTTCTGGAAAGCGCGTCCATCCTGCAGCGCTTCCTGGCACATCTGGCGGGCTTCCGGGAGCGTTCCGGCTTTTCCGCCTAAAACCACCATTTCCGCTGTTAACGTGAGAGTTACCTCCATCAAATCGTTGGGGCAATTCCCGTGGAAGCAGTCGATGCATTCGGCAATTTCCAGCCAGTTTCCCACTTTATTGCCAAGGGGTTGATTCATGGAGGTAAGGTACGCTACCGTTCGTTTCCCGAAAGCCTCTCCTACCTTAATTAAATAGCGTGCTAACTCCCGGGCGCGATCCACCTCTTGCATAAAGGCGCCGTTGCCAAACTTTACATCCAGCACCAGCGCATCGATCCCTTCGGCGATTTTTTTGCTCATGATGCTGGCGGTGATTAAAGGAATGGATTCCACGGTGGCGGTCACGTCGCGCAGGGCGTAGATTCGTTTGTCGGCAGGAACAATGCGGTTGGTTTGCCCCAGCATTGCCACCCCAATTTCTCCCAGTTGCTTCTTGAATTGTTCGGTGGAACCAAACACCTGAAATCCGGGAATCGATTCCAGCTTATCCAGAGTACCGCCGGTATGGCCCAGTCCACGCCCGGAAATCATTGGTACCGGCACGCCCAGGCTGGCAGCCAGAGGTGCCAGAATAATGGAAACTTTGTCTCCTACCCCACCGGTACTGTGTTTATCCACTTTGATGCCGGGAATGTCGCTCAGGTCAATCACTTCGCCGGAGTGAAGATAGGCTTCGGTGAGGGCAAAGATTTCCTCTTCACTCATTCCCCGAAGGTAAATGGCCATTAATAATGCCGTAACCTGATAATCTTTGATGTTGCCCTGTAAAAATTCTTCAATAAAAAACCGAATTTCTTCTCTACTCAATTCTTTTCCGTCTCGTTTCTTGGCGATAATTTCGTATGCGGTCATGGTGTGTCCTTTCTGCAATAGTTCCGAAATCAAACCAAACTTTCTTCACCCAAGGTTCTATTTTTACAAAAAGAAAAACGCCTTCGTAAGGGAAACTACGAAGGCGCGTGGTTTCCAGCTTAACAGAGCGCTATGCCAGCTTACTCTGCAATTTACGAATTTCCTCTTTTACCTCCTGCAGAATGCGCCAGGAGATTTCGGGTGTGCGCGATTCCACGATAATGCGCATAATGGGCTCGGTATTGGATTTGCGCAGGTGAATCCAGGAATCGGCACGGTCGATGCGCAAACCATCCGTTAAATCCAGTTGCTCGTTCTTGTATTTCTCGGCAAAGTATTCAATGACTTTGTCCGGATCGACATTTTTAACGCTTTCTTTATCTTTGAGAATGTAGTACTGTGGCAGCGTTTGTTTGAAATCCGATAAAGTGCCGCCAAATTCCGCCAGTGCCTGCAGGGTAAGAGCCGCGGCAACCGGTGCATCTCGACCCAGATGCACTTCGGGAAGAATAACCCCGCCGTTTCCTTCGCCACCGATAATGGCTCCCACTTCCCGCATGCGCTGCGCTACGTTGATTTCGCCCACTTTGGTTTTAAACAACAACACGTTGTAGTACTTGGCAATGTCGTCGATGGCCCGGGAGGTGGAAAGGTTAATCACCACATAGCCCAGCTTTTTGCTCAGGATGTACTTTACGGCAATGGCCAGGGTGTACTCTTCGCCCAGGGGATTACCGTCGTTAGCGATCATGGCCAGGCGATCGACGTCGGGATCCACCGCCATTCCCAGGTCGGCACCGTGTTCCTTCACTGCAACGGCCAGATCCACCAGATTCTGGGGTACCGGTTCCGGGGTGTGGGCAAAGATGCCGGTAGGCTCGGTGTTCAGTTCAATGACCTCGCACCCCAGTTCCCGAAGCAGGCGCGGCATAATCACCCCTCCGGCACCATTGACGCAATCCACTGCCACCTTGAATTTACGTTGACGAATTTTCTCAACATCTATATAGGGGAGCTGGTAAATTTTTTGAAGATGGTCATCGATGGCTTTGTCGTACACTTCCTCCTGCCCCAGTTTATCCCAAGGAACGTAGTTCCGTTTTCGGGATTCCGCTTCCTTGTACAGGGCAAATACCTCCTGCTCGGGCAGGAATAAGCCATCCGCACCAATGAATTTCAATCCATTCCACTGGATGGGATTATGGCTGGCGGTAATGGCAATGCCACCGCCTGCTCCCAGATGTTCGGTGGTAAGCTGCACCGTGGGAGTTGGGGTAATGCCAATATCCACCACATCGCAGCCGCAGGCCAGGAGGGTGCTTTTCACCAGCGGGCGAATAAACCGGGCGCTCACCCGGGGATCGCCGCCCACTACAATCTTCTGTCCCTGCCGCTTCTGTCCAAACGCCGACACGTATTTGACAATTAAATCGGGAGTTAAGGTTTCGCCAACAATGCCGCGAACACCGGAAACACTGGTCATGAGATTCCTGGACAAACCAACCTCCGGAGTTTTATTAAGTGCATAAAATAAAGAATGATTTTCAGAGAAACAACTTCAGATTTTGAGAACGGGATTGATGGCGGAGGCGGGAGAGCGCCCGTTCTTTGATTTGACGCACCCGCTCGCGCGTTAGATGCAGGCGATCCCCAATCTCTTCCAGGGTAAAGGGGCGATCTTGATCAATTCCAAAATACATTTTAATGATTTCTTCTTCGCGGGGCGAAAGCGTTTTGAGCACCCGCCGAATTTCCTCTTTCAGTGATTCGTGAATTAATTCCGAATCGGGCATCTCGGTGTTGGGATTGGAAAGCACATCCTTCATGTTCCCTTCCTCGGTATGCCGGAAGGGTTGATCCAGCGAGATGTGAAACAAGCCGTTGTTGAGGGCGGTGGCCAGATCTTTATCCGAGATTTGCAGAATTTCAGAAATTTCTTCCTTGCTCGGTTCCCGGTTAAAACGCTGCTCCAATTCCTGGATAATCTGGTTGACTTTATTGATCATGCCTACCCGGTTCAGGGGGAGCCGTACCACCCGGGCTTGCTCGGCCAGTGCCTGCAGGATGGACTGGCGAATCCACCACACGGCGTAGGAAATAAACCGAAATCCCCGCGTTTCGTCAAATCGACGGGCTGCTTTAATTAAACCCAGATTCCCCTCGTTGATTAAATCGATGAGTGGGAGTCCCTGCCCCTGGTACTCTTTGGCCACTTTCACCACAAACCGCAAATTTGCCTGCACCAGCTGGGTAAAGGCCTGATGATCTCCCTGCTTGATGCGGCGAGTAAGCTGCACTTCTTCGTCCGTAGAAAGTACCGGGATGCGACTGATTTCCTCCAGATATCTTTCCAGAGAATAGCGCGAGGGGGATCGATGTGACTGGGGATTTCCTGCCATGAGTCAATACGATGATATCTAAATATATGTTATTCCAGAAATTACAATAAATCCAAATTCAATATAATAATGATACGCACATAATGCAAGTGAAAGAAACGGTAAAAACAGCAAAAAACTGTCGGCAAACTCACAGATAAGGGAAAATTTTTTTGAATTTTCCCGATAATTTTTACCTTTCTTCCCTTTTTCAGGAAAGTAATTTGCTCTTGCTTTTTCTTCTGTTAGCTTCTATCATTGATTCGCTTTTTAAGAGGTAAGCCTGTACAGAGAAAATTCGGGAGAATCTCATGAAAACAGAAGATATGCGTTACGTGGCACAGCATATTGCGCGATACATCGATCACACTTTGCTGAAGCCGGAGGCTACACCGGAAGCCATTCACCAACTTTGCCAGGAAGCGGAGCGGTACCAATTTGCTTCCGTGTGTGTGAATCCCCCTTATGTGAAGCTGGCTGCGGAATTGCTAAGGGAAACGCCGGTGCAGGTGTGCAGTGTGGTGGGTTTTCCGTTTGGAACTCACAAACCGGAAGTGAAGGCACTGGAGACGCGTCTTGCTCTGGCCGATGGTGCCCGGGAGATTGATATGGTAATCCAGATTGGTGCGCTGAAAGCCGGGGATGAACAAACGGTATTGCAGGATGTTCGGGCGGTGGTTAAGGAGTGCGAGAGCGCCGGTGCGGTGTGCAAGGTGATTATCGAGACGGCGGTGCTGGAGGAACAGGAGAAAATTCGTGCCTGCCAGATTGCCAAGGAGGCGGGAGCGCATTTTGTAAAAACCTCCACGGGATTTGCTTCCGGTGGGGCAACGGTGGAGGATGTGGCATTGATGCGCCGCACGGTGGGAGATGATATGGGCGTAAAAGCTTCCGGTGGGGTGCGCTCTTTTCAGGATGCCCTCAAGATGATTGAAGCGGGAGCAACGCGCATCGGTACCAGTTCTGGAGTGCGCATTTACCAGGAAGCGCAGGAATTTTTGAAATCGCTGGGAAGTTAGTGGAACAAACGCCTGACAAATCCAACAAAACCAAAGGGAGCAGAACGAGCGGAAATATGAAGGGAAATAGTGATTGGAAGCAATTCATTCCCCGGGAACACGGCGCCTGGGGCATTTTACTGGGAAGTTTTTTAACTGCCATTGCCTACGAAAAACATTTCGTTTTCTTTCAACTGGTTTATTTCCTCTCCATTGTGGCGTTTTATTTTATTCACGAACCCGTAGTTGCCTGGTTGCGGGGGAAATCCTCTCGCGAGGGAACTATTTTCTTCTCCCTCGCCGCTGGAACCGGTCTGCTCCTTTTTCTTCTGGCTATCTATTTAAGCGGATATCCGGAAATCATTCGCTGGTCGCTTTTGCTTCCGGCGTTCTTTTTTCTGGAATTGCTTTTCATTCGTTTTCGCAAGCAGATGAGTTTTGCTGCGCAACTGAGCGGCACTCTGGGTCTGGCCACCGTGGCTCCCCTTACCGACCTCCTCTGGCGGCAGCAATTTACCAACCATTTCTGGATGCTCTGGGGAATTACCGGACTTTTTTTCACCGCAGGAATTTTGTTCGTTCGCTACCAGATCGCCCTGTCGCGTCCTTCTAACGGGATTCACGGTTTTCGCCTCACCTTATTTGTGTACATCCTGATTGTATTCAGTGGTGCGATTTTTTGCCGATACAAGGTGTTGTTTTTGAGCAATTTCCCGCTGGCGCTTCAGGTGCTCTATTTCCTGCTAACCCGCCGGCAAATCAGCAATTTGCGCCTGGTGGGCTGGCTGCAAATGATGCACAGCCTGCTGTTTGTTCTGTTGATGGGCTTTTTAGGGTAACATATCGGGAGAATAGAGAACCCCTCGGAATTAGTCGAACGGTGTGTAGTTGTTCTGTGCTGCTATTTTGTGTTTTTTATTCCATTTCTTTCTCACCGTTTTTCCCTTTCGCCCATTACCTTTCTCTTGTAGAATGAGCTCTTCGGCTTTTTGAACGAGGCCTGGGGGCTTGTTGAACATGGCCTGTTACTCCGTTCGTTTGGGTTTTTAGATCTCCTGTAAGGTGCCGAATTCAATAATCAAAAGGTGTATCTGGGGGGAAATCCCCAATTGCTACAAAGATCATAGCCCCGAAAAGCGCTGTTTTTTTTCTTAGCATCGACGGTTCTCTCGTGCGGTAAAATTTCCTCTTAATATTCCTTTTGGGTTTCGTTGTTCATAATTGAATCCTTTACCTTTGGGTAACATAAATTGTGAGCCAACGAAGCGATTGAGAAATTGCTTCTGTTGCATTGATTGTGAGTCGATGCGCCCCGCAGCCTATTTTCTCTCGGCTTGCAATGATGGGGTGTAAATATTATATTTGCTGGTTCAATAAAGTTGAAACAAATTGTAAAAAAAATAAGGAAGATTCATGCAAACAGCGGTTGAAACAGTTAATTCGTATCTTAAAAAAATCACCGTAGAACTGGATCCAGAAGAATTGCAACCTCTGGAAAAGAAGATAGTCAAAAAATATCGTCGAGAAGCTTCAATCCCCGGGTTTCGACCGGGTAGAGCTCCGGAGAGCATTATTAAAAAACGTTACGGTGATCTGATTCTTCAGGATATTGCGGATGAAGCGATATCCCAATTCTATTTCCGGGCGATTCAGGAAACAAAGCTGGAACCTGTATCCACCGGAAAAATTGTTGATTTGAAGTTTAATGATGTTCAGGAGGGGATGCGTTTTGTAATTGAACTGGAGGTGCAGCCGGAATTTGAACTTAAAAAATACAAAGGACTTCGAGCAGAAAAAGAGGTTCTTGAAGTGACCGAAGAAATGGTCGAGGATACCCTCCAGAAAATTCGCGAGCAGTATGCCACGGTAAAAGAGGTGGAAGAAGCAGCCGAAGGTCATTTCCTTTATTTTGATGTTCAGGAATTGGACAGGAGCCAGATGCCCATTATCGGGCACAAATACGAAAATATGCAGGTTCAACTGGGGTCCGGGAAGTTCGATCCGGAACTGGAAGAGCAGCTAATCGGCATTAAAACCGGTGAAAAGCGGATTGTGCGCAAGGAAGAACTCCCGGTACCCGGAGTAGAAGATGCGGAACCGAAGGTTTTTCTGTTCGAAATTCACGCCAAAAAAATCGAAGAAAAAGAATATCCGGAATTGGATGACGAATTCGTCAAAAATTTGGGGAATGATTCTATTGAGACCCTGGCACAGCTTAAAGAGCATGTCCGCAAAGATATTGAAATCAATTTGCGGAAGCGGATTGAAGACACATTTACCAATCGGCTTATTGATGAAGTGCTGAAAGAAAATCCGTTTGAAGTACCGCCCAGCATGGTGGATAATTATCTGGATAATTTAATTAAGGATTACAAGAAGCAGGTTCCCAATCAGGAAGTGGATGAGGAAAAAATCCGAGAACAATATCGGGCCACAGCCATCCACGAACTGCGCTGGTATCTTTTAATGAAGAAAATTATTGAAGTGGAAAATATTGAGGTCACAAACGAAGAAATTGAGCAGTACATTGACTCACTGGAAACGGATGAAAAATCCCGCGAAATGTTTAAAAAAGATAAACGATTGAAGGAACGGATAAAAGATAACCTTCTGGAACAAAAAGTACTGAATTTGCTAAAAGAGAATGCGGAAGTTATCGAAATTTTTCCCCAGCAAGCTTCCCGGGGAACCGTTTTGGTGGAAGAAATACCGCAGGAAAAATCTCCCGAAACCAAAGCCAAAACCAAAGCTGAAAGCGAAGCCAATAAAATAGAGGATGCATCATGACCTTAGTACCCATCGTAGTGGAACAGACTGGTCGCGGAGAGCGGGCGTACGATATTTACTCCCGCCTGCTTAAGGAGCGTATCATCTTCCTGGGCACACCCATCGACGACAATGTAGCCAGCCTGGTTATTGCCCAGTTGCTTTTCCTGGAAGCAGAGGATCCGGAAAAAGATATTTATATTTACATAAACAGTCCTGGAGGTATTGTAACGGCAGGTTTAGCCATTTACGATACCATGCAATATATTAAGCCGGATGTGGTAACCACCTGCATCGGGCAGGCTGCTAGTATGGCGGCTATTTTACTGGCTGCGGGAACGAAAGGGAAGCGCTTTGCCCTGCCCAACTCCCGCATCATGATTCACCAGCCCATGGGTGGTGTACAGGGGCAGGCCACCGATATCGACATTCATGCCCGGGAAATTCTTAAAATCCGGGAGCGCTTGAATCAGATTCTTGCCGAACGGACCGGTCAGCCCATCGAGAAGATTGCCAAGGATACCGACCGGAACTTTTTTATGAGCGCCGAGGAAGCCCGCGATTACGGATTAATTGATGAAATTCTGGTGCGTCGGGAGAAAGAGGGCAATAAAGAAGAATCGAAATAAACCGCGCCGAAATTCATTAATTCGGTTCCGGAATTGTGGTTCATCTCACGACATAGCGGGAGGTTTTTCTGGAAAATAATTTCTCTGAAAAGTCAGCACTCCCGG
>JALXCH010000489.1 GCA_026991005.1 Calditrichia bacterium
GAATTACCCTGCTTCGGGAAATGCTCATCCAGAAGCCGGAAATACCAATCATTATGCTCTCCGGGCAAAGTACCATCACAACTGCTGTGGAAGCCATTAAAATCGGAGCGTACGATTTTCTGGAGAAACCCATCGACCCCGATCGATTGCTGGTTACCCTTCGCAACGCCCTGGAACGCTCTGTATGGCAAAGCGAACGGAACAACTTATTATCCCAATTAGGAGAAACCTATCGAATGATTGGGGAGAGCCCCGCCATGCGCACCGTCTTTCATCAGATTGAACAGGTAGCCCCTCTGAATACCAAAGTGCTCATCTTAGGTGAAAGCGGCACGGGCAAGGAACTGGTCGCACGGGCCCTCCATTACCACAGTCCCCGCAACGGTGAGCCTTTTGTCAAAGTCAATTGTGCTGCCATCCCGGGCGACTTACTGGAAAGTGAGCTGTTTGGTTTTGTTCGCGGCTCGTTTACCGGTGCCACCAAAAACCATCGGGGCAAATTTCTCGTTGCAGATGGGGGAACGCTTTTTCTGGACGAGATCGGGGAAATGGATCTCCGACTCCAGGCTAAAATCCTGCGAGTACTGCAGGATAATGAAGTGGAGGTTATTGGAGAGCCCCATCCTCGCAAAGTGGATGTACGCGTCATTGCCGCTTCCAACAAAAATCTGGAAGACATGGTGAAGGAAGGAAAATTTCGGGAAGACCTCTACTTCCGCTTAAATGTGATTCAAATTCACGTCCCTCCTCTTCGGGAAAGAAAAGAGGACATACCACTGCTTACCCGCTATTTCATCCGCCAGTTTTCTCAGAAGCACAACAAAAAAGTTCTGGATATTTCCCCTGCCGCCCTGCAATTATTGGAAGAGCACCCCTGGCCCGGCAATGTGCGCGAACTGGAAAATGTGGTGGAAAAGATGGTTATTTTTGCCTCTAAATCCCAACTGGATATTCGCGATGTCCAGCAGGCACTGGGAAAAAACGAACCAGCGCAGGAGTTTCCTACCCCCACCCAATTGAATCTGGAAAAAGCCCGCACTCTTTTCGAGAAACGCTATATCATTCAGGCACTGGAACAACACAACTGGCACATTCAGGAAACGGCCGAAACCCTGGGGATTAACCGCTCCTCTTTATTCAAAAAAATGCGCAAACTTGGTATTGCGAAAAAGGATTAGATACGCTGTATCGCAAACTTTAGTTTGCGAGCCAGAAATTAAACATTTACACAATAATATTACAACTCATATCCAGACTGCTCCGAAAAAAAAATAATCTTTTGTTCTGCAATTTTAAAATTGCATGATACATGTAACGCAATCTTAAGATTGCGCTACATCTCCACTGCGCCACATTTTAAAAATTGAATTACCAATAAACTTCAAATTCCTTAAATTAGTAATGTAAGAAAACAAAAACGAAAACCCGGAGGTTGAAATGAGACGCATTCTTATTCCAATCATATTGTTGGGAATGCTTATGATGATAGCAGGATGTGGGAAAGACCCCATCGCCAAAGGAGATGAAGCGTATCAACAGGGAAATTACGGTTCTGCACTGGAGCATTACTTCGAAGCATTAAAAGAGCAGCCCAACAACGATTCATTAAAATTCAAAATTGCTATGGCTTTTCTAAAACAGGGACAAATTGTCTATCAGCGTACTCATTCCATTCCCGCATTTGAATTACGCATCCAGAAAGCAGAAAAATACGTCTCTCAAACTCCCTCTCCGGAACTGAAAAAAGTGCTATCGGAAACCTACCGACAACTGGCAATGGCCTACAAACAGAAAAAACCCGAAAACGATTATCAACGTCTGGAATATTTTAACAAAACCCTGGAGAACCTGGAAAAAGCGTTGAAATACGATCCTGAAAATGAACAGGCGAAAGAGGACTTACAAGCATTTCAGCAAGAGCGGTTTCAGGAAATGTACAACAAGGGAATGAACCTCTACAAAAAAGCTCGCAAAGAACCAATTAACTACATTGCTGCTGAGTACTATCTTTCTCGAGCACTCAAACTGAAACCCGAAGATACTGAACTTCAGAAAACGCTAAAAAAAGTGCGGCAAAAATATCTAAACATTCTGGATCCCGGCCAAAAAGTGCCCATTGCCATTACCGACCGACTGAAAAAATCGGGCTTTCTGGCATTTCTGGTGGTCGCTAAAAACCAAACGAGTGGCCAGCTCTCCGTAAGCGCTAAAAATTTCGTTCTGCTTTCGGATAAAGGAGAAGCCATCACCGGCAGCGCCAGCGAACAGTTTGCCAATCCCCTAAAACCAGTCATCTTGAAAGTCAACGAAGAAGCGGAAGGAGTAGTTACTTTTCCGGTAAAACGGGGTGTCAAATATGTGCGATTGGAATTCCGCGCCAACGGGGAAACACTGGGTTATAAAAACTTACCCTGATTTTTTACCAGCGGAACTGCTCCCGCCTTTTACCAATTTTGAAATTAACGCAAAACTCCCGGAAGAAATTTTCCGGGAGTTTTTATTTTCTGCAAACAATGCCGATAACCACGGACAGCCCCTCTGTGCCACCCCTCAACCTGTCAATCAAAATTATTACCAATCCACATTTTGCTTTAAACGAACACCTATTCCCTTTATTCCCCCTATTCCCCCTATTCCCCCTATTTACCCTATTTACCCTATAAACTTTATATACCCTATTTACCCTATACCTCTATGCCCTATGCCCTATGCTCTATCCTCTTTTTACTTCATCAAAATCATCTTCCGAATTTGCACTCCCCGCTCAGTTTCCAAACGATACAGGTACACACCGGAGGGTAATCCCTCTGCTCGAAAGATAACCTCATGTTCCCCGGCGGAAAGAATTCGCTTATCCAGCAATCTAGCTACCTCCTGCCCCAGCACATTAAACACCCTCAACGTAACCACCGAGCGTTCCGGTAATGCAAAAGAAATGGTGGTGGCAGGATTAAAGGGATTTGGATAATTCTGATTCAATTGGTACGAATAAGGAATTTCTTCTTGTGTTCTCCCATGGTCTATCGCAGTAAGCACCCCCCCGGAATAGCAGAAAATTTGCCCGTATTTGGTGGCAGCCAGCAGTTCATTACTGGGATTCCCATCGATCGAAGGCATGACGCTCACGGTGTTGAAACGATCGCCCGTTAACTGGGTACTGAACAAAGGCTGTCCGGTTTTCCCGTTCAAACAGTAAAATGCTCCATTAGTGGGATTATTGGTACCACTGGCCAGAATCACATCGGAATAACCATCGCCGTTCAAATCGTTGGTCACTGCCACATCGTACTGGAAATCCATAGCATAAAACCACAGGGGATTTCCCGTCGCTCCACTCAAACAGGTTGCTGCATTGGTAAAAGTAGCCAGCACAATATCATCGACCCCATCATCATCCACATCGGGGATACGTCGCATCTGAATAATTCCCGAAAGCCCACCGAAATAGTAACTCCACACCACACCTCCCGTTTCTCCATCCAGCCTGCGGATGGTGCTGAAATATTCCGCTACTACCCCATCGGGAGTTTCTCCGGTGATGGGCAGCTCCACCAACTCCTTTGGCTCGTACTGAACCGCATCCCGACTCCACACCACAGTACCGGTTGCCCCATTTAAACAGTACGTCGCCAGATCGGTACTCCCGTTATTTCCTACCGCAATTATCGCATCCGGAACCCCATCTCCGGTAACATCGTCAATGGAAATCACCGATTTCCCGAAAGAGGGATTGGGCCCCGGATAGGAATAAGTCCAGATGATATTTCCATTGCTCCCGTTAAAGAGGAACGCTTTCTGGTATCCGGTACCCAGATTATTGCCATCGGCAATCGCCAGCACATCGGGAATTCCATCACCGGTAAAATCCCGGCAGGTATCCACCGCCTGGAAGTCTCCCAATCCGTAGCTTCCGGGGTCGTCCGTACCATACTGCCAGAGGATTTCACCATTGGTGCCATTCAACGCATACACATGTTCGTTCCCCCCACCGGTAGCAATCACCACATCATTAAAACCATCTCCGTTTAAATCCGAAGCAATAG
>JALXCH010000490.1 GCA_026991005.1 Calditrichia bacterium
ACACTGTAATTCCGACGTAATAATGTAGCAATTTCACCCGAGTTAAACCGCTTCGTTCCCCGAAACATCATGTGCTCGGTAACATGAGAAAGCCCCGTTTTACCCGGCGTTTCGTTACGCGAGCCCACTTTGTAAAAGAGCAGGAAGGAGATAATGGGGGAATGGTGCATTTCCGTGAGAATCACTGTTAACCCGTTGGACAACCGATATTCGTGCACCTTCAGGGAATCGATGGCCGTCAGACGGCCTGTTATTCCCACAAGTAAAAACCAGAACAAAAATATGTGCAATTTTCGAATCATCAATTCGAGTTTATTAATAGTTCAACAATATCTCTGGAAATTCCAAATCCTGAAAACAGATATCAAATCACACAATACAAGTTCCATACACCAAATTTAAAATTACATTTTCCGATAAAAATTATTTTTTATTCGTGTTTATTCGTGTAATTCGTGGTTCTATTAATTTCATTATTGTTTCGCCCCTTTGGGGCTCCAATTTGGGGTGTTCCCCTTTCCCAGGGCTTCGCCCTGGGCTCTTCGTGTGTGAGTGCTTCGCACTCTTGATGCAACAATTTATTGCTTTTACTCTTTTGCGTCTTTATTGGCTTTTTAGACCATCAAACAATTGCTTTGTTTCACACCAACGAATTGTGCCAATTTACACGAACCTGCCCAATTCAAATTTCTTAATTCAAAAAATCAAATCTCAAATCCCGGATTCCAAAATCCAGGTTACAAATCCCAAATCTCAAAAAGAAAAGAGGAAAGAGTGTAAAAATGATGAAACGCATACATTATACCCTATGCCCTATGTCCCTATGCCCCTATGCCCTATGCCCCTTATAAACCCTATATACCCTATATACCCTATACACCTTCTTCCCCCTTTCACCGAACATAAGTCAACTTAACTACCTTCCGGTAATCATGACTCTGAACCTTCAGAAAATACACTCCACTGGGAACGTTTAAACCCACATCATTGCGGCCATCCCATTGGAAACGATGCCAGCCACCGATTAAAAATCCCCGAAACAGGCTACGGACTTTCTGTCCCAGAGAATTGTAAATAGTTAAGCGAACAGTTGTACTTTTAGGCAGATAAAATTCCATTGTGGTGGAGGAGTTAAAGGGATTGGGGTACCCGGGAAGCAATACGAAATTTCCGGAAGGAATGGTTCCCCCCTGAATCCCGGTGTAGGTGAATCCCAGAATGTACCCGTTATCGCAGCCAATCAGGGCGTTGGTGGCATCCAGCCACACCATGGAATGTAAGCGCAGGTGTCGCACTTGGGGTGGTGTGGACATCTGCTGCCAGCTTTGACCGCTGTCGGCACTTACGTAAAATGCACCTTCGCTGCCGCCAATAAACATGGTGCCTGTGGGGGTGAGGGAGAGCATCCGCAAATCTGGCGGTTGCTCGGGGGCGTAAAAGTTGTGCAGGCGAGGCAAAATGTGCCAGGTGTTTCCTTTATCCGCGGTGCGTAAAACATAGCCGTTGCTGGAGATGGCAAATCCCAGATTCTGAGTGAGAAATTCAATATCGCGTAACAGGTAAATGGCGCTGTCGCTGATCAGGGTTTCCTGCCAGGTTAACCCGCCGTCGGTGGTCTTCAGAATAGCGCCGTTTTGCATTTTGCGCCCCGTTAAAAATCCGGTGGAGGAATCCACAAAGGTGCAGGCAAACAGCGATGCCGAGCTGTTCAGGTTAACCAGCTCCCAGCTTCCCCCGCCGTCCTGGGTGGAAAGCAGAGCCCCCATGTCTCCTCCGACAAATCCGTGGAGGGAATCTTTAAAATAAACAAAATGGAAATTCTGGGCGCTGTTGGGATAAAAATAGAAATTTGGTACCAGCTCCCAGGTGCTTCCCCCATCCACTGTGCGACCAATTTGTCCGCCTTTCCCGCAATAGAAACCATGCAGGGAATCGGTAAACCATAAAGCATTGATTCCGCTAACTGACTGAGGCAAAGTATTGGTAGGATAGTTCCAGGCAAATCCGCCATCGTGGCTCACACTCATTTCGCCCCCGTAATCGGAAACTGCAAATATCTGGCTGCCATTCCAGCCGAGAGCAGAAAATGGGATATTGGGCCAGTTTAATTGAGCACCGAAAGTACCGCCACCATCAGTGGAAGTGAAGAGATGCCCGCCATAAGTGAACACGTGCACCGTGTCCCCAAACGAGGCAATCCGGGCAATGCGCGAGAAGGTGGGAATGTGCAGCGTATCCCAGTTTGCCCCTCCGTCGGCACTTCGGAAAATACAACCCTCATTTCCGCACCACACCGTACCGGCGGCATCCACCCACAGGGCGGTAATAATTTTATTGGTGTAAGGGAAGAAGGTGGTCAGATACTGCCAGGTTGCTCCATAATCGCTGGTTTTGAATATTCCTCCGCTCATTCCCACGGCATAGGCTGTTCCACCCGGTAAACCCCGGCAACGGTAAATTTTATTGCTGGTCATGGAATAATGATAGGGCGGAGTGACCAGCGACCAGTTATTGCCTCCATCCTGAGTCACGTAAAAAGATTTATTGGTCTGGGAAGATACGAGAATCACTCTCAAGCTGTCGAACCCGCAAATATCCCGGAAATGGAGGGAATTCGTCCAGGAGAGATTACTCCAGGTAAGCCCTCCGTTGGTGCTCTTCAGTACTATTCCGCTGTCCCCCGCCACGTAAATGATAGTGGGAGAGGCAGCGTAGATGGCGCGTAAATGATGGTTGCCCTGGGTGGAGCGTTCCTGCCAGCTCTGTCCCCCATCGCTGGTGAACCAGATTCGTCCCTGCGTACCCACCACCCAGCCATTTTGAGCATCCAGAAAATAGGAGTCCTGAAAAGAAAACGGGGTGCTATCCCGATACAGAACCGTCCAGCTTACACCTCCATCCACGGTTTTAAAAATGATGGATTCGCCGTAATTGGTGCCTACCAGATAGCCGCTGTTGGCTGTTACAAAATTGAGCGCACCCAGATAACCAATTTCCGGAAGCTGAGGTTCGGTAACCAATCCCCAGGAGGAGGTTTGAGGATGTCCGGGAAGAGTCAGCGCTAAAGTGAAGCAAATAATGATGGATTGGAGTCGCGGCTGCATCGGGATTTTGTCCCCGGTATCTTTTCGTTTGATGTTTCATTTTAATACAGATAAGGGAAGAAATCAAATTTTAAAGTAAATTTCTGTGTTAAAATTTGATTTGCGTTTGGGATTTGAAATTTTAACTCTATGCATTATAATTTAATTAATGTTTGAACAATTCGTCGGGTACCCGGAGGCAAAGGGAGAAGAGGGGAAATTGGGTGTTGTGAACCCGGATGAGTGGAATATGAATAACCGGATTTATGGAATGCGGTATCCCCGAAGTGTGTGGCAATTTTTTGGGGTAATTTTTTCTCTAATTCCTTCCCTGATTTTTGCCCGGAGCGGGATTGAAGGTCAGGTGGTGGATTATTTTAACCACCAGGTGCTGGCCGGTGTGGTGGTACAGGTAGAGGGTACCACTTTCCGCACGGTAAGCGATTCCGGTGGGAATTTCCGCTTGGAGCGGCTTCCTGCGGGGAAGTACACGCTAATTTTCTGGCATGCCGGTTACTACCGATTGGTTTTACCGGCCATTTCTGTGGTGCAGGATAGCCTTTCACTGTTACACGTGGAACTTATTCCCGGGAACGATCGAGAATTTCTGTACCTTTCGGTGGGAGGAATTCTGGTTACGGCACGGGATTCCCTGCGTGAGGGGGAAATGGGCGAACTGATGGAGATTTCTGCGGGGGAGATGGAGCACCTTCAGGCCACCAATCTGGGAGATGTACTGGACGAAATTCCCGGAGTGGTGCGGGTAAACAAACCGGGATTGTGGCGCCCCATGCAGGTGGGATTACGGGATGTGAATCGGCAGGAGGTGGATGATCGGGCAGAACTTTTTGGTACCCGGATTTTAGTGGATGGTGCACCGGTAAGTAACGAAATGAATTTGAACACCGGTTTTGGAGTGGGATTGGGGAGCAAGGTACAGAGCAC
>JALXCH010000491.1 GCA_026991005.1 Calditrichia bacterium
CTGCGCTGTTTGTCATTGTTTTTACTGCGGCTGCCGGGATGGTCGCGGTGGCTTACACCGATTTACCCAATGGAATCATCATTTTAGTGGCATCCATTCTGGCTGCCCCGGTGATGTATCATATTGCAGGTGGATGGGATGCGGCGGTACATAATTTGCCCGCTCAGCATTTTGATGTGTTCAATAAAGATTTTGGTGCTCATCCGTTGCTTAAAGCGGGGAGCTATTTTCTGGCGACCATGTTTCTGCTCCTTGGAGTCCAGAGCATGTACCAGAAGTTTTACAGTGCACGTACCCCCAAAGATGCCCGTCAGGCAGTGGTGTTGTGGGTTATGGGAACCATTGTGGTGGAAACGGTGGTGGTGGTTATAGCCATTTTTGCCGCTTCCTATTATTGGACGCCCATTAAAGAATTCGATGTACTTACTCGTTTGAAGAGTAAAGTGGAAGCGCACGAGATTAGTTCCGAGCAGGTTATGCCCACTTTACAGGAATGGATTGAAGCGGAAGCACAGAGTGGAAATCTGAATCCCGAGCAGAAAATGCGCATGGAGCAAGATCTCCTTCACGATGGGGATTTCAGTCAGTTGCCAGTGATTGAGGAGTATCTGAACAAGAAAGCTATCGATCCCGCTTCCATTGTACTGAAAGCCGCAGAGACCATTGCCGACCGGGGAGGAATATTGCTGATAGTGGGTGTATTGTTACTGGCGGCAGCGGTAGCGGTGGTTATTTCCACCGGCATGAACTATTTACTTTCCCCAACCACCAACCTCATGCGCGATATTTACCAGCGCTTCCTCAATCCCGATGCCTCACAAAAAACAATGGTTATGTTACAGAAAGTGATGATTATTGTACTGGGAGTCATTGCTTACTATCTGGCCACCAACCTGGTTTCGGTGCTGGAAATGAGTTATTTTGCTTACACCATTTACGGTGTCTCCATTACGCCTGCGTTGCTGGCAGCTCTGGCCTGGAAGCGTGCCACCCGGGCGGGAGGATTGGCGTCGATTATTAGCGGTGCCATCGTAACCATCTTTCTGAAATCTGCTGGCTACATCTGGCCTTCCATTATGGTTCCTGCCGGGAATCCCAATGGCGATCCCTGGGGAATTCCCATTATCTACCCTGCTTTAACCGTTTCCATACTTGCTTTAATTATTGTGAGTTATCTGACGCCACCTCCTTCTCCGGAAGAATTGAAAGAATTATTTCCGGAAAAAGAAGTCGCTTAATTTGGATTCTCCATAATTTTTTCGTAATTTTGTATCAAATTTCGAAACGGGCCTTTTGACGAAAACGGTGGACATTAAGTAAAAGGGAAAAGTGCGAATGAACGGCTTGGGTGCATCTCAACTGGATGTTTTTCTGGAATTTTCGGAAATGTTTCTGCTCATTTTTTCTCCCAAATGGCGACTGGTGGATCTGCATCCGGGTCATCGCAGTTTTTTAGGGTGGAACGAAAGCAACCTCTCCACCTTTCTCTTTCAGCGGGATTTCCTGGAACCTAATTCACTGGATTTGTCCGGATTGCTGGGAGGGTTTCAGGGAAAAGATCATGCCATAAAAAATTTGTTCTTTCGCGATGAACAGGGACGTGTTGAAGGCCCTTTCCGGACTTTTTTGCGCCTTAAAAAGGATGAGGGTCAAATCCGCTCCCTGATGGTTTTCATTCAGTATCCGGGTGAAGAAAAATTTATTAAAATTCCTCCGCAAGCCAAGTACAAACAATTTATCGGGGAATTCATTCCGGGCTTGATTCACAACATCAATGGGCCTCTGGGTACCATTAATGGGCGGCTGGAGTTGTTAAATTACAAATACCCCCAAATTAAGGAATTGGACGAACTCCTGAAAATGAGTTTCAAAATTCAATCTCTGCTGGAAAATTTGAGTTACAAAATCATTAATGAAAAATATTTCCAGCCGGTGGAGATTAATTTAAATCGCTTATTGCGCGAGGAAGTGCGTTTTTTTACCAGCGATTTGTTCTTTAAACATCAGGTGGAACTTCAGGAAAGATATGCCAATAATATTCCCCAATTTCGGATGATTTATTTTTCCATTACCGGTGTACTGGATGAATGTTATCTCTTTTTCCGGAAATTTGTGTTTGAGAATTCCGAATATTACTTCCAGATAGAGAGTTCCTATGAGGATGAGCGGGCAGCTATTGATATGAAAATGATGGGAGATTTCCACACACCGGAAGATGTCAATTTGCGCTTTCCCATCCAGATTAAAGGGGATGCAACCACCATTGCCCGCAACCAGATGGAAGGGATTGACCTTCCGTTTCTGGCTTTTTGTCTGGAACAAAATAAGGGATATCTGGAGATTAATGCCCGAAAAGAAATAATGACCATGCACCTGGAATTTCCGGTGGTAAAATCCTATCTGTAGCCCTGTCAGGTGAATCAATAATCTAATTTCTCATCGATTTTTATTCTTTCCCCTCTCTGTTTTTGCCCCAGGAATACTGCTTGTTTAAAAATTGAAAGAAACGTGTTTCTCTCCTCATGCAATCTTTCTGCGACGCCTACCTTTTATTTTTTATTTTCCTTGATTCTTTTTTTATCACACGTCTAAATTTGTTCTGTTAAAGGGAATTGCGTATGGAATTATTCTGGATAACGGTTGCTGCATATTTCATTGGAACATTTCCCACCGCCTATTTACTGGGGAAGTGGGTGTATGGTACAGATGTACGCCGTTCCGGAAGCGGGAATGTGGGTACCTTTAATTTCATCCGCACCACCCATTCCCGTGTTTGGGGTGGTGTCGTACTGCTGATTGATGCCGGAAAAGGAATGCTGGCGATGGTTCTGGCCCAACATTTTGTGAGTGGGAGTCAACTCGTTTTTCCCGCGGTGGCAGTGGTACTGGGACATGTCTTCCCGGTTTGGCTAAAGTTTCGCGGTGGACGGGGATTGGCCACATTGGCGGGGATTTTTCTTTTTCTGAAACCATTGTTAGTTATTTTCTGGTTGGCTATTTTCGCCCTTTTGTATTTAGTGACTAAAAAGTACATTTTATCCGGTGTGGCAGCGCTGATATTCAGCAATTTGTACATTGCAATAGGGGAGGCACGTTCCCTTTTTCTCATTGCCTCCGCTACCTCCGTTATTGTGTTGCTGAAATATTTTAATCGTTTAAAAGAAGAACTAATCATTTCTAAACCGGAATAACGAGAAAGGAGAACCAATTGGAACCTAAAAAAACGGGATTGTATGATGTCCACGTTAAATTGGGCGCTAAAATGGTGGAATTTGCGGGATTTCTGATGCCCATTCAATATACCAGCATCATCGAAGAGCATAAAAAAGTGCGCACTTCGGTGGGCATGTTCGATGTGTCGCACATGGGCGAGATTGTTATTCGGGGAGAAAAAGCACTGGATTTTGTGAATTACCTGACGGTGAACGATGCTTCCCGGTTAGCGGTTCATCAGGCTCAATACACCGCTATGTGTTATCCCGATGGCGGCATTGTGGATGATTTAATCTGCTACCGCCGTCAGGATCACTACTTGCTGGTGGTGAACGCTGCCAACACGGAGAAGGATTATCAGTGGATTCTGGAAAATAAAATAGATGGTGTGGAGGTGGAGAATATTAGCGACGGCATTACCCAGATTGCAGTACAGGGTAAAAATGCCGAAGCGGTGCTACAGAAGCTCACCGAGGTGGATTTGGCTTCCATTAAATTCTACTGGTTTACCGAAGGGCAATTAGCAGGGGTGGATATGATTATCTCCCGCACCGGGTACACCGGCGAACCCGGATTCGAACTTTATTTTGATCGAAAATACTCGGTAGAAGTGTGGGAGAAAATTATGGAGGCCGGAGAGGAATTTGAAATTGCTCCAATCGGCCTGGGGGCCCGGGACACATTGCGGTTGGAGAAAAAGTACTGCCTCTACGGAAACGACATTGATGAAACCACCACCCCTCTGGAAGCGGGACTGGGCTGGATTACCAAGCTGGATAAAGGCGATTTTATCGGACGTGA
>JALXCH010000492.1 GCA_026991005.1 Calditrichia bacterium
TTCCAGGAAGTATTCCAAGAGGCACAGGAAGCCCTAAAAGCAGAGAACCAGGAGTTTAACCCGAACATCGAAATCGGAATCATGGTGGAAATCCCCTCGGCGGCTCTTTTAGCCGAACATTTTGCCGAGAAAGTGGATTTCTTCAGTATCGGTACCAATGATCTGATTCAATACACACTGGCAGTGGACCGTGCCAACGAAAAAATCTCGCACCTCTACAATCACTTCCACCCGGCAGTGATCCAGCTTATTAAACACGTGATTGATGTGGGAAAATCCAGACAAATCCCGGTAAGCATGTGTGGCGAAATGGCTGGCGATCCGGTGGCTACCCCGCTGTTGCTGGGATTGGGATTGGATCGCTTTAGTGCGGTTCATTCCGTCATTCCCGAGATCAAACAGGTGATTCGCAATGTTTCCCTCAAAGAATGCCAGCTCCTGGCTCAGGAAGCACTCAAACTGGTGAAAGCAGAGGAAGTCCAGAACCTGTGCGAGGATTTCTATGCACAACGATTTTCCATGTCTGCCGAACTTTCGAAACCGGAATAGAAAGCGCCCTATGAGAATAAACCAGGTGAATCAGACCAAACCTTCCCGGCCGTACCTAAACATGTATTACCAAACGTCTAACTTAAACCACACAGGGGAGAATTATGCAAATTCACGATCCGTCTCATTTTCTTAAATTCATTCAAGCTTTGCCGGAGCAGATTACCCACGCCCCGGCATTTTTAGTGAACCTTCCACTAAAAGAACTTCGCAAGGATTACCGTTCCATCGTCGTCCTGGGGATGGGTGGTTCAGCCATCGCGGGCGATCTGCTCGCCGGCTATTTACAGGATGAACTGAGCATACCGATTCTGGTCAATCGCAATTACAGCCTACCTGCTTACGTTAATGAACATTCCCTGGTTATTGCCTGCAGTTATTCGGGGAATACGGAAGAGACCCTGAATGGCGTTCAGGAGGCACTGAAACGGCATGCCACACTCGTTTTTGTCTCTTCCAACGGCGCCCTGCTGAAAATGGGTCAGGAAGAGGGTATTCCTTCCATACACATTCCCGAAGGCTATCCACCCCGCCAGGCGCTGGGTTACATGTTTTTTGTCCTGCTCCATCTATTCCAGCGTCTGGGACTTATTTCTGATAAGAGTAAAGAGATTGAAGAAACAGTCCACATCCTGGAAAATATGAATCATCGCTTTGCTCCCGGGGAATCCCACGGTCAGAATCTGCCCAACCATATTGCTCAGAAGCTGTTCAACCGGATTCCCCTCATCTATTCCGCCAGCGAAGAACTGTATGCCGTGGGCTACCGCTGGTGCACCCAGCTCAATGAAAATGCTAAAACGCTGGCATTTCACAATAATCTGCCCGAACTCAATCACAATGAAATTATGGGATGGGAAGCGCCTCGAAAAATCTTGAGTAACCTGTGTGTGGTGTTTTTACGCAGCAATCGGGAAATGTCCCGCAATCTTACCCGCGTGAAAATTACCCGGGATATTCTACGCAAACACGAGGTTCCGGTGTTTGAAATTTTCAGTGAAGGCGAAAGCAAACTGGCGCGAATGTTCTCCCTTATTTTTATTGGTGATTGGGTGAGCTATTATCTGGCCAGCATGTACGGAAAAGATCCCCTGGTCATCGAAAATATCGATTTCCTGAAGGAACAGTTAAGCCAAACTCACTAATCAGGAGGAAAACGACTTCATGAAAGCGATTATTCCCGTAGCAGGATTTGGCACCCGGATGCGACCGCACACCCTGACGCATCCCAAAGTCCTTTTGCCGGTAGCAGATAAACCCATGATCGCCCACATCGTGGAAAAACTCATTGAAGATGGGGTAGATGAGCTGGTTTTCGTGGTGGGTCATCTGGGAGATCAGGTACAGGATTTCATTCGCTCCACCTATCGGGTCACCTCCCACTTCATCCCTCAAACCGAGTTTCTGGGGCTGGGCCATGCCATTTACACCGCCAGCAATTTTTTGCAGGAAGAACCGCTTATCATCGTACTGGGCGATACGATTTACGATGTGGATTTAAAACCGGTGCTGGCAAGTCCTTACAGTACGCTGGGTGTTAAAAAAGTGGCAGATCCGCGGCGCTTTGGAGTGGCGGTGCTGGATTCCCAGGGGTTCATTACTCGCCTGGTAGAGAAACCGGCGGAGTTTATTTCGGATCTGGCGCTGGTAGGACTTTATTTTTTCCGCAACGGTGCCAGCCTGAAAGCGGCACTGGAGGAACTCATCCAGCGCAATATTCGTACGCGCAACGAATACCAGCTCACCGATGCTCTGCAACTAATGATTGAACACGGGGAAAAGCTCACCACCTTCCCGGTAGAAGGCTGGTACGATTGCGGAAAACCGGAGACCTTGCTGGAAACCAACGGTATTCTGTTGCGGCGGGATTTCGCCGGGGCAAGCTATTCCTTCCCCAATACCATCATTATTCCCCCGGTGTACATCCACCCGGATGTGCAAATCGAAAATTCAATTATCGGACCTCATGTAACGGTGTGGGAAGGGAGCCACATCCGCAACGCCCGGATTCACGATTCAATTTTAATGAAGCATTGCCGGATCGATGGCGCTTATCTGCGTCATTCTATTCTGGGGGACCATGCCCGGGTAAAACGCCACCCTGAAGAATTAAATCTTGGCGACTATAGTGATTCTACCGATATCCGAAAAGGGTAATCTTGTTAATTGAGAAAAATGGTATTTTAAATAAATCGAATATACAACCGGTGTCTCTAATAATGTAACTCAATGGTTTTAATTTACCTGTTTTTCTAATAATCACCGTATCCTGACATTCTGAGCCCTGCGTTCGTAGGGCGAAGAATCTCCTGCCCAAGCAGGAGGGAAAACCCCATGGGGGAATATTTTGACCAACGTTTAATGGTGCACGATACGGCCTCCCGGAACGGGTCTGCCCATAGGGCTGCGAGTGACTGTAAGTACACGCACGGGCAGGATGCTTTACAAAAGTTTTAGACCAGCAGGTGATTTTTAAAAATTTTTCGGGGATTTCGTTTCCGGATCAAACGCAAATACCGCAGGTTTAATTGAAGAATTATCTTGAGATAAAACACAACCATTCCCGTGAAATTGAGGTATGATTTCCGGCTGAACTTTTGAATCACCCGGGTTCTCTGAGTTTCAGGAAAATTAAAATATTAGAATGTAATTCATTGATAAACAAACAGCTGGAGAGACCATGAGTACGTATTTGTTTTCTTCCGAATCGGTAACGGAAGGTCACCCGGATAAAATTGCCGATCAGATTTCCGATGCGGTTCTGGATGCCATCATCGAAAAAGATGCTTTTGCCCGGGTGGCCTGTGAAACCTTTGTGAGCAACGGGCTGGTGTTTGTGGGCGGAGAGATTAGCTGCGAATGTTACGTGGATATTCCCGGCGTGGTTCGGCAGATGGTCAAAGAAATTGGTTACACGCGCCCCGAATACGGATTCGAAGCGGAAACCTGCGCCGTGCTGACCAATATTAATCAGCAGTCGCCGGATATTGCCATTGGGGTGGATCGGGCGGGTGCAGGCGATCAGGGGATGATGTTTGGTTATGCCACCAACGAAACTCCCGAGTTGATGCCCATGCCCATTCTGCTGGCCCATAAACTTACCATGCGCCTCAGCCAGGTGCGCCGGAAGAAAATTCTCCCCTTCCTGCGCCCGGATGGGAAATCCCAGGTAACAGTTCGGTACGTGGACAACAAACCGGTTCAGGTGGAAAAAGTGGTCATCTCTGCCAACCACGATCCGGATGTGAGCATGGAGCAATTAAAGGAAGCCATTATTGAAGAAGTCATCCATCACGTAATTCCAGAGGAATTGCGCAGTGCACAGATGGAGTATTTCATCAATCCCACCGGTCGCTTTGTGATTGGCGGTCCCAAAGCAGATACCGGCCTTACGGGACGAAAAATTGTAGTAGATACTTACGGAGGGGCGTACTATCAGGGAGGCGGCTGTTTTAGCGGGAAGGATCCCACCAAAGTTGATCGTTCGGCTTCGTATTTTGCACGTTACGTAGCGAAAAATATTGTCAAAGCGGGAATGGCCGAACGGTGCGGGATTCAGGTGGCGTATGCCATTGGAGTTGCCGAGCCCGTCAGCCTGATGGTGGAAACCTTTGGTACCGGTAAATTACCGGATGAAGAAATTACCAAAATTGTGCAGAAAATTTTCGACTTTACACCCGGTGGGATGATTAATCATCTGGATTTACTGCGTCCCATTTATCGTAAAACCGCTGCCTTTGGTCATTTTGGTCGGGAGGAAAAAGAATTTACCTGGGAGAAAACGGATCGGGTTCGGGAATTGCAAAAATATTTGTAGAACATTGACACCAATAAGTTTGGTTTAATTAAGGAAACCACAGTCAGATACTGATCTTCTGGAAAAACACAGAATGCACTGAATGAAATAAAAATGGAAAACGATAAATGTCCCAAGGATGCTGCGCATAAGATGAGCCCTCACCCGGGGCTTCGCTCTGGGCTATCGTTGTGTAAGCGCTTCGCGCTCTGCAGTCTAGGGGGCGGATCGGTCGTTTTAAAACTCAACACTGGCGGGATGAAGAATCACCCATCGCGAAGCGATGGGATGCCATTAGCCCATATTTTCAAATATGGGTTAATGGTGTTCCAACACTCCAAAATTTGTCCCGTAGGGAAAATTGATAAACAATTATGAACGAGGAAATCTCATTCACCCCGTCCCTTCCGGGACGGGGAAATTGGGGGGTGGGCATCCGTTTCCACAAATGGAATTTGTGGGCTAGGTGCGTGCCGTCCCTGTCGGGACGGCTGTTTCCGCGGGGCTTCGCCCCGGGCTATTATTGTTTGAGCGCATCGCGCTCGGGTTGGACGACCTTCAGTACATCAATCCATGATTGGAAAGAGAGATTCTTCGCTCCGCTGGCGCTCCGCTCAGAATGACAGGGCAGAGAATATCTTCGGTGTTTTCTGTGTTTTCTGTGTTTTCTGTGTCTTCTGTGGTTTTAATTAAACTGTTAATTTAGAAAGAAACATCCCGTTCACCCCGTCCCTTCCGGGACGGGGAAATTTGGGTTTGGCATTTCTTCCCACAAATGGAATTTGTGGGCTATGAGCATGCCGTCCCTGTCGGGACGGCTGTTTTCCCCGGGGCTGCGCGCCGGGTTACCTTTGTTTGAGCGCTTTGCGCTCGGTTTTTTACCTTCCCACTGAATTCATGGAATCCTTGGTATTTTCTGGCAGGGAACATCTCACGATATGGTTAAAATATACTGTAATAATTTTCGTTGCGTACGTTGCGCCCGCTGCGGTTAATTTTTTTTGCGTTTAAACATTCAAAAATATTTGCGAACTTCGCGCCTCCGTTGCGCCCTTTGCGGTTCTAAAAAATTAACCGCTGAGGACGCTCCAAAGGATGCTGCCCGAGACGGGCTCTGCGAGTGCAGGAGAATGCGCAAAGCTCGCAAAGAATAACAAAGGCATATCGGAACACAACAATAGGACGTCCCGTTTATCCTTTCCCGCCCACCGGAATGGTTGTTTAATAGTCTTTCCTTCAGGAGAAGCGCGTTTCGGTCGTTGTTTCATAAAATTGAATTCAAATTTGTGAAAACCGGAATCTACCGTTATCTTTTATAGTTTCGGGGAATACTTGAAGCAAGACACAAGGCATATTAAAAGAGAACTTTCTTTGCCGGTTCAACCGGCAGGTAAACTGAATAAAACCACTTGTTCCCGATGAATCGACAGGAGCTCCGGACCACACTGCTTGTAAGCGGATTACTCACTTTAAGCTTTCCGCCCTTTCCGCTGGGATTTTTGGTACCACCGGCACTGGTGATTTATCTTCGCTTTCTGGAGGACAAATCCCCCCGCCAGGCGTTTCGGCTGGGTTACTGGATGGGGTTCTTCTGGGGAACATTTACCCTGTTCTGGATTGCCTCCAGTACCCTGCCCGGTGCCATCGTAACCATCCTCATCAATTCCCTACACTATGCGCTGGTGTGGTGGGTGTATGTGCTGCTGCGGCAACGGGGCAGGGGATGGGCGCTGTTCACGCTCCCCTTCCTCTGGACGGCAGCAGAGTACACCCGGCAATTCAGTGAGCTGCGGTTTAACTGGCTCACCCTGGCATACACGCAAACATATTACCGTCCGCTGGTGCAAATCATTGAGGTAACCGGTTACCTGGCTCTCTCTTTCGGAATCATGGTGGTTACAGTGCTTTTTTACCTGCTGCTGCGGGATTTCCCCCGCTGGAAGTGGCGTTCTTCCCTGGCTATTTTTGCACTGATTCTGGGACTGCTGATTTACGGTGAGTGGCGTATTCACGTGCTGGAGCAGCAGGAGTATTCCCTTATCCGGGCAGCTCTGGTGCAGCCCAATGTGGATCCCTTCCAGAAGTGGGATCCTGCCTTTCAGAAGGAAGCATTCGACATGCTGATGCGTGCCAGTCGGGAGCTGGCACCGCAGCACCCGGATCTCATCGTCTGGCCGGAAACTGCCACTCCCTTCTATCTGCGAGCGCGGGGTGATGCCCTCATGCGCATCTTCCGCTTCCTGGATTCCACCCAGGTGTATCTGCTTACCGGCACCCCGGATTACCGTTTTGTGGAGCAATCCGGGGAATACCAGACCTACAACGCCGCTTTTTTCTTCCGGCCTGGCTCTCCCGATTTTGAATGGTACTACAAAATGGCACTGGTACCGGCAGCCGAGAGCATGCCATTCAAAAAAGTGTTTCCATTTTTGCGGAAAATTGATGTGGGCGGAGGCGATTTTTTCTCCGGAACGGAATTTAAAGTGTTCCGCTTTACCATTCCCCGCCGGTTGGGGCGCTGGCAACAACAGCAATACCGAGAGGTATTACGAGATACTTTGCACACTACCGGTGTGGGGTTATCGGCCATTATTTGTTACGAATCGGTATTTCCGGATATTGTGCGCGGCTTTGTGCAGCGGGGCGCCAATTTATTAAGCATTATTACCAACGATGGCTGGTTCGGGCAAACTACCGGTCCCTTCCAGCATGCCCGGTATGCTGTATTCCGCGCCATCGAGAATCGTGTAAGCATTGTGCGCTGTGCCAACACCGGCATTTCCGGATTTATCGACCCCACCGGACGGTACCTGCAGCAAGCAGCGCTCAACACCCGGAAAAATCTTGTGGCCGAATTGCCGCTGGTTCATCAGAAAACCTTTTTCACCCGGCATGGAGATTGGTTCGGAAAAATAAACCTTTACGTGGCTTTTCTGCTTATTTTTATTAAATTAGCTACTTGTCTGGCGGGAAAATGGTGCGGAAAAGAGCATGAACGGGTGGCATAACATCGGAGTGGTTCTGGGACTCGTGGGCATTATGACCCTATGCAGCGCCCAGCCTCCGGTGGTAACCAACGTGCAACTTTTGCAACAGAATCTGGTACAACCGCTAATACAGGTGCTGGATTCATTGGGTGCGACGGCACCGGGAGTGGTTGTTCACGTGGAAGGTAGCGAGGAGCTTAACCGCTGGTTCGAACAAAAACTAAAAGAAAACGTTCTATCTAAACACTGGAACCTGGTGGAACCCGATTCGTCTGGTAAGAATGACGATTTCCTCATTTTGCAGGTGGAAAAGGTGGCAGCAACAATTTTATATCGCAGTAAGGACAAAAATTGGCTATTGCGGACGACCCGCTATCAGCGCGAGGTGGAGGGTCTGGTGAGGTATCAATTCACCCGAAAGCAGCGAATTCTCAAAGCAGACGAAATCCATTTCCGGGTTCAGGATGAAATTTCCCGAAAGGATTTGAAACGGGTGGAGAATGATTTATTCCCCTTTGCCCGGGGAGAACGACTTCCGTCTCCCTGGATCGATTGGGTGCTGGAACCGGTGATTGTCACCGCAGCCACCCTGACAGTGGTGTACCTGTTTTACACGTTAAGGAGTCGTGCCCGATGACACGAAAAATGTTTGCTCTACTACTGGCGGTGTTGCTTTTCGCTCTGGTGTGGAACTCCTGCGGTCCCCGTGTGAACCGCAGCGAACTGGATGCCGATGCCTACTTTGCTTACGCCAAAAGTTTGTTCGATAAGGGAAAATATCTGGATGCCATCACGGAATTTACGGTGGTGACCCTGAAATTCAGTGGCACTCCGGTGGTGGATGATGCCCAGTTCTACCTGGCGGAATCCCATTACATGAACAAGGAATATCTGATTGCCGTGGCGGAATATCAGAAGGTAGTGGACGATTATCCCGAGAGTCCCTATGTAGAAAAAGCGTTTTTCAAAATAGGAATGAGTTATTTCAAACTTTCCCGCCGTCCCGAGCTGGATCAGGAATACACCTACAAAGCATTGCGGCATTTTCAGAATTTTATTGAAGCCTATCCCAGAAGCGAGTTACGCAAGGAAGCAGAGAAGCGCATTGCAGAGTTGCGGGAAAAGCTGGCACGGAAGCAGTTGCTGGGAGGAAACATCTATCGGAAGATGGGAATCTACGATTCTGCCATCATTTACTACGATATTTTGCTGGAAAAATATTACGACACCCCTTCGGCTATTCCGGCACTGTACTACAAAGCGGAATGCCAGATGGAAATGGGGAAATACGACGAAGCCATCTCTAACTTCAATCTGGTGATTGAGAAATATCCGGACAGCAAATACGCCCGGAAGGCGCGGCGTAAACTGGCGAAAATCCAGGAGAGGCTGGATCGGCAGCAGGACATGAACAATCAGAAAACGGCACAGAAATGAAAAAGATTGGCCTTTTTGGTGGAACATTCGACCCCGTTCACAACGGGCATTTAATCATTGCCGAATATTTACGGGACGAACTGGAACTGGAAGAAATCTGGTTTATTCCGGCAAAAATCCATCCGCTTAAGGACAATCACCACATCACTTCCGAAGAACATCGGGTACAGATGCTGGAACTGGCTGTGGCAGACAATCCCCTGTTTCGGGTGAGCCGTGTGGAACTGGAGCGGGATTCGGTTTCTTACACCATCGACACTATCGAAACGCTCCTCCAACAGTATGCCCATTTGCAGCCCAGATTTTATTTTTTCATCGGCATGGATAATGTAAACGAACTGTACCGCTGGAAGCGTCCTGAGGACATTTTACGAAAGTGCCAGGTGGTGGCGTTTGGGCGTCCCGGCTTTACCCCCATTGAGGAAGCCAAAAAATTTCTCCCTCTCATTAAATTTGTGCACGTACCGCTGCTGGAAATCTCTTCCACCTTTGTGCGGCAACGGATTCGCGAGGGGCGTTCGGTACGTTATCTGGTTCCCGAGCCGGTGCTGCAATATATTTCAGAAAAACAGCTTTACAGGTGAGTTCGAAAATAACGCTTGCAAAAAAATGAGTCGGCGTTTAAATTCAAAAAAAATAAAGGTTCAAAACGCTGGAGGTTGAATGAATTTCCAGGAAATCAAACAGTTAATCAAGGTTGTGGAGAAAAGCAACATCGGTGAGGTTGTTATCGAAGAAGAAGGCTTGAAGATTCGCATCACGAAGAACAACAATTCGGCTCCGGTGGTGGTGGCTACGGAGAATGTGGCTACCGTTCCGGCGGCACCGGCTCCGGTTGCGGCTCCGGCACCGGTTGCACAACCCGCACCCGCCGCCGTTCCGCCTGCTCCGGCTGCAACTCCGGCTCCGGAAACCGCCGAAGCCCCTGCCGCAGAACCCGCGGTGGGCGATAACGTGGTGGAGGTACGCTCCCCCATGGTGGGTACATTTTATCGCGCTCCCGCTCCCGATGCCGACCCCTATGTGGAAGTCGGCGATGTGGTGAAGGTTGGGCAAACCCTCTGTATTATCGAAGCCATGAAGCTGATGAACGAAATCCAGTCCGAAGTGAACGGAAAAATCGTGAAAATCCTGGTGGAAAATGCCCAACCCGTGGAGTACGACCAGGTGCTCTTCCTGATTGAAAAAATGTAGCCAACCAAATTAAGGGGGACAATCCACTTGTTCAAGAAAGTACTTGTAGCGAATCGTGGCGAAATCGCGGTTCGGATTATCCGCGCCTGCAAGGAATTGGGAATTAAAACCGTTGCTGTGTACTCCTCTGTGGACGAAACCGCTTTGCACACCGTTTTTGCGGACGAGAGCGTGTGCATTGGACCCGCTCCCAGCAATCAGAGCTATCTGGATCCCACCCGTATTATCTCTGCCGCAGAAATCACCGGCGCCGACGCCATCCATCCGGGATACGGTTTTCTGGCAGAAAATGCCGAGTTTGCCGATATGTGCAATTCCTCGGGAATTACCTTCATTGGACCTCCTTCGGAAGTTATCCGTAAAATGGGCGATAAAGCCGAAGCCAAAAAGTCCATGAAGGAAGCGGGCGTTCCGGTGATTCCCGGAAGCGATGGGGTTCTGAAGGATGAAACCGAGGCACTCCAGTTAGCGAAAGAGATGGGTTTCCCGGTTATTCTGAAAGCCGTGGCCGGGGGCGGTGGTAAAGGGATGCGCATCGTGAAATCTGAAGATGAACTGGTGAAGAATTTCATGATGGCGAAAGCCGAAGCCGAAGCTGCCTTCGGGAATCCCGACCTCTATCTGGAAAAATACATCGACAAACCGCGGCACATCGAGATTCAGTTAATTGGCGATAAATTTGGCAATATGGTGTATCTGGGGGAACGCGAATGTTCCATCCAGCGCCGCCACCAGAAACTGATTGAGGAATCGCCTTCCCCCATTATTAATGACAAGAAACGCCAGGAAATGGGAAAAGTGGCGGTGAAAGGTGCTCTGCATGTGGGCTATTACAGTGCCGGTACCATCGAGTTTCTGGTGGATTCCCAGTTGAATTATTATTTCATGGAGATGAACACTCGGATCCAGGTGGAGCATCCGGTAACGGAGATGGTGTACAATGTGGATTTGATTAAGGAGCAGATTCTGGTGGCAGCCAACCAGAAGTTGAGCCTGAAACAGAAGGACATAAAGCCGGTGGGTCATGCTATTGAGTGCCGCATTAATGCCGAGGATCCCGAGAACAACTTCATGCCCAGTCCCGGCGAAATTACCTCACTCTACCAGCCGGGTGGACCGGGTACCCGCGTGGATACCCACATCTACGCGTCGTACAAAATTCCTCCCTATTACGATTCTCTGATTGCTAAACTCATTGTGCACGGGCGCGACCGGAAGGAAGCCATTGGCCGCCTGAAACGGGCTCTGGATGAATTCGTGGTGGAAGGCATCAAAACCACCATCCCTTTCCATCAGTTTGTTATCAATACCCCTGAATTTCAGTCCGGTGATTTCGATACCCATTTCATAGAAAATATTTACCAGAAAGAAAGTTAATTTTGAAGCTGGAGGTCTGTATGAATATTCCTGAAGATTTGAAGTACACCAAAGATCACGAGTGGGCACGAATTGACGGAGAGATTGCCACGGTGGGCATTACCGATTTTGCCCAGAGCGAATTGGGCGATATTGTGTATGTGGAACTCCCCGAAGTGGGAGCCCAGACTACGCAAAACGAAAGTTTTGGAACCATCGAAGCGGTGAAGGCCGTGTCCGATCTGTTTGCTCCCCTCTCTGGCGAGGTGGTGGAAGTCAATGAAGCACTGGCCGACCAACCGGAATTAATCAATAAAGATCCCTACGGAGAAGGCTGGATTATTAAAATTAAAATGAGCAATCCGGACGAAGTAGCTAATCTGTTGAGCAAGGAACAGTACGAAGAACTGATTTGACCGCGGATGTTCTGTTTCGGGGCGAAAAAAGAAACGGGTTTCGGAAATTGCTAATTCCGGGAAAAATCGAACCGGTTTGATGGGAAATATTAAACGGATATCAGGGAAAAAGCGATGGCATACCTTTCCAAGTCGGAAGCTGACAATCGAGAGATGTTGCGGGAGATTGGTGTAGAGCATTTCGAAGAGTTAATTGATTACATTCCCGAGGAAAATCGTTTTCGGGGGCGCTTGAATTTACCCGAACCGTTAAGCGAGCTGGAAATTCAGCGGGAGATGGAGCAGTTGCTGGCTCGCAATACCCGGGGAGCCATTTTCCTGGGCGGAGGCGCTTACGACCATTACATTCCCGCTGCCGTAAAGCATATTCTAATGCGCTCGGAATTTTACACGGCGTACACACCGTATCAGGCAGAGGTAAGCCAGGGAACGCTGCAGGCTATTTACGAGTATCAGACCATGATTTGCCGCCTGACGGGAATGGAGGTAGCCAACGCTTCCATGTACGATGGTGGTTCGGCGCTGGCCGAAGCGGTGTTGATGGCGGCGCATCACACCCGCAAAAAACGCATCCTGCTCCCCGAAAATCTCAATCCCCTGTATCGCCAGATTGTGGAGACGTACGTCAAAGATCAGCAGATGGAGTTGGTTACTGTGCCCACCGCACCGGATGGACGCATCGATACTGCGGCGCTGCGGGGTTTGCTGGATGATGCCACCGCCGGTGTAGTGGTGCAAAATCCCAATTTTTACGGGATTATCGAAGATCCCCGGGGGCTGGCCGAGGCTATTCACGAAAAGAAAGCGCTTTTCATTACGCATGTGGATCCCATCTCGCTGGCGCTGCTGAAGACGCCTGGCGAGTACGGAGCGGATATTGTGGTGGGCGAAGGGCAGGCGCTGGGAAATCCCCTGAATCTGGGTGGTCCCTATCTGGGAATTTTTGCTGCGCGTAAAGCGCTCATCCGCAAAATGCCCGGTCGCATTGTGGCAATGACCACCGATGTGGAGGGACGCACGGCATTTGTGACCACCCTGCAAACCCGCGAACAGCACATCCGGCGGGAAAAAGCCACCAGTAACATCTGTACCAATTCCCAGCTCTGTGCTCTGGCCGCACTGGTGTACCTTTCCCTGATGGGGAAAAACGGATTGCGGCGGGTTGCCGAATTAAGTGTGCAGAAAAGCCATTACCTGGCAGAACAAATTAGCCGCCTCCCCGGATATGAGATGAAATTCTCCGCTCCCTTCTTCAAAGAATTTGTTGTGAATACACCACTACCCGCCGGGAAGATTATCGAACAGTTGTCCCGGCAGGGCATTTTCGCCGGAATCTCTCTCTCTGATATGGGCATGGGCGAAGGATTGCTCATCGCCGTTACCGAAAAACGAACCAGGGAGGAAAT
>JALXCH010000493.1 GCA_026991005.1 Calditrichia bacterium
GTGTTGTTGACTTAATGATGGAGTCATAGAGTCCGTAGAAAAACACTAAATTCAGTAAGAAAATAAAATAATTCTACGTCCTTTACTGCCACAGTTTTACATAAATATGGTAAATTGCAATATGCATGTTATTGATTAAATATTCTTCTGAGTTTCATTTTTACACAGCCTCTTCGATTTGTGGGAATGGAACACCCACCCCACATTAATTCGTCCCGGAAGGGACAGGATGAAATTTGCTACGATTATTAATTTGTTGTTCCCGGGCGAATTTGAAATCAATTATCGCTACATGAAAATTTTTCATTTACCCATACCTCCGAAGAAATCCTTACCAACGCTAGAACGTTTGAAAAATATAGGCTCTTAGATAGAATGCTGGGCAAAAAAATCTTTTCAAATGATAATGAAAAAACATTCGATTGAAATGGATTCTTACAAAAATACTTCAGCCTGTTGAGGAATTTTCCCGGCGGCACAAAATTTTATTTTTCCCCCTCATTGTTGGCTCCGGGAGCCGATTATAGGGTAAATCCGGAGGCGAGGATTTTTCAAACAAAAACAAAGACGTTCTATGAAACCTCTGCAAAATCCACATGTTTACCGGCCATCCTGTTTAGCACATATTCATTTTTCATATAAAAATAAAGGAGGAAGCGTTTTGAAGCGCGGCACGCACATCTTGATTTTATTGATGCTTCTCCTATGGCAAATGGGAAAGGCGGATGAACGGAAGGTGGTCACCATCTTTCCTTTTCATTTTGCTTCCACCAATCCCCAGGAAAAAGCCGCTTTAGAGGAGCTGAACAATTTCTTTTACGATCTATTCGCCGGGCAACTGACCAGTACCGATTATTTTGAGGTGGTGGATCGCCAGAACATGAAGGCGTTACTGGAGGAGGTGGCGCTTCAGCAAAGCGGCCTGACCCAGAAGGTGGTGCAACTGGGTAAAATGAAAGGTGCCCAACTGGCTATTTTCGGGACGGTGACCAAAATCGGGAAGCAAACCTACCTGACGATGAAAATTATTGACATTGAAACCGGGGTGATTCTGAAAGCCATCAAACAGAAGGGTTCGCTCAAAAAGCCGGATGAACTGGCTACCGAAGCGGGTTTCAAATTTATGAATGGCTTGAGCAAGGTGTTGTACCAGCGGTACGGAATCGGGGTGCCGACGGTATCCGGTGCGGCCAAAAAGGGGCTTCGGGAATTGCTGCGGGCACGGGACAGCATTCAAAAAGCCATTGTGGCTGCCGAAGCGGATGATACCAGAAATTTGAAAAAATGGAAAAAAGAGGCGGAGAAGCACCTCCAGAAAGCCTCCCGATATCCGGAACTTTCCTCCCAGGTCCGCCAGTACCGGGAGGCATTAGCCGAACTTTAATTCCAAAACAAGGAGGATTTGTTTTGAAAATTGCATGGATCACTTTACTGATAGGAGGAATATTTTTAACCGGTTGTTTGCATCCCCCCATTACCCTCCGGACCTATTCCGGAACGGAAACCGGAGCCAACGAAAGGGTACAGCGCATTAGCGAGTTGAAGAAAAATGCTCAGAAACCGGGTGCTGTTATTCCCAATAGCGTAGGGGTATTGCCTTTTCGAGAGGTCGGTTCGCAAACCGGGCTGGGATTTGCCGCCACGGAATTCCTCACCTCCAACCTCAGCCTATTCGATCGCTTTACCCTTATCGACCAGAGCTACAGCGATGTGCTGGAAGAAGAGTTCGCCACCTATTCCCCTCAACAAAAACGAACCATGCTACGGGCCGAGCAGTTGCTGGAAGGTTCCGTGCGGGTTGAACAGGGGAAGTTAACCATAGAGGGGCGATTGTATTACGGAAATCGCAGTCAGCCGCAGGTTCTGGGAAAGCTCAACGGGGAGACGCGGGATTTTTTCCGCCTGGTGGCCGATTTGAATATCCAGTTTCTGCAGGCGAATCACATCACCGTTACCCCGGAAATTGCCCGAGAACTGTACCAGGTACCCACGGAAGATCTGGTAGCGTACATCCTGTACGCCAGGGGACGCCATTACGAGCGACTGGGGAATTACACCGAGGCGCTGAAAGCCTACCGGGCAGCCGTTAAACGCGATCCCAAATTCAAACAGGCGCAGCAACAGCTTCGGCACATGGAGCAATCTCGCCCCGGTGCCCCGGTGGTCAGTTCCACTCCGGAAACACCGGATGAGCTTACCAATGTGTCCACGAACCAGACGCCGAATATTATTCAGGAAGTTTCGGTGCCTTCGGTAAGCGGCAATGCGCCGGTACTCATTGAAGTGCAGTTACCCGTAAAATGAAAGAATGCAAAACCATTGGGAGATAAATCATGCGCAAAAAATGGATATTCTGGTTCCTTGGCATCAGTTTAATGGGATGGCTCTGGCTGGGATGCGAAAGCAACTCCCTCAATCCTCCCGGCAAGGGGAGTGTGGTGGTGGTTCGATTCGTGAATGAGTCCGCTTCTCTGCCTTCCGGGAAGGGAACCGGATTCCCCTTGAGGATACTCAATCAATTGGCAGGAAGCGGAGCCGGTAAACTGGCTCGCGCCGTTGCCCGCAATGAAATTACCGCTGGCAGGGTCGTCTTTTTCGATCTGGGGGTCGATTGGGAGACCCTGGAGCAGAACCTGCAGGATAGCGTCATCATGCGCCAGGTGGAGGATTTTTACTCCAACATGCCGCCGGTGACCAGTTTCGAGCAGTACGTAAGCCTGCGAGAACAATATGTGAAGATTATTACCCGCAACGTGGGAGGCATCGAAAAACAGGGTGAGCTGGAAATTGCCAACGGAATGGCGCGGGGAATGTTCCTGCTCACCGAAGGTTTGAAAAGCGCCTCCATCGGTTTGCTGGAGGGCGGAAATCTGCTTTACGTCGGTGATGCCGATCAGTTTGAAGCCCACAGCGGGGACACCACCTACGCTTATTTTTACCTGCAGTACACCGGCCCCATCTCTCTGGAGATTCTTTCGCCGCAGGATGGTGATAGTCTCTACGACCGGGTAGCCAATGTCTCCGGTGAACTACGCGCCGGGCAAAATGCCAGTTTTTATGATATGGAAATAAAAATGCTGGTAAACGGGGAATATCAACAAAAAATAAATGCCGATTACAACGGTCTGTTTTATACCACCGCCCTGCTCACCCGCCGAACCAATTCCCTGCAGGTGAGCGTGAAGGACACGCGCACGGGACAAACGGCTTCGCAAACCATTCAGGTGCAATTCCTGGGGGATTTCCCCTACCTACGCGCCGCCCTGAGCTGGGATGGATTCGCCGATCTGGATTTGCACATGGTGAGTCCCGATAGTCAGGATTGTTCTGCTCTGCAGCCGGATATTGGCGGCATGTTTCTGGATGTGGGAAACAATTACGCGTACGGGCCGGAGAGCATTTCTCTGCTGCAACCTACTACCGGGGAATATCAGGTTTATGTGGAAAACCGCTCCCAGGCTACCGGAATTACCGCCACCATCACCATATTTCGCTACAATCCCAATACCGACCGGGAAGAAATCATCGATACTCAAACGCATCTTTTCAACACAACCGGTAACTGGATGGTGGGAAGCTATCAGCCCTAATTAACCGAAGGTCGAAAAAAATCCGGAGTAAAATAAAATGAAACGTTACTTTTTGGTGAACCTGATTCTGATGTTACTTTTCTGGGGAATTTTTCCCCTGTATGCTCAATGGCGCCATACCACGGAAATGGCGGGAATTCAATTTCACTGGAATCGCTTTACGCAGGAGGGCGAGGGAACCAACTATTACGCCCTGGCCATTCCCCTGCGTGCCACCTTTTCGCCCAATCGCTACCAGTCTCTGGGAATATTTTTGAACCAGGGGTATCAGAATTTCAATGAAACCGGATTGTACGGTCTGGCCGATCTGCAGATTCAGTATCGGTATTTATTATCCCGGAGCATCGGGTTTTTGAAAGCAGAGGAATGGACGTTCCTGGCGGAGATTTACCTCCCCACCGGCACCACCAAGCTGGAGCCGCTGAAAATGTCCGTTGCTTCCACGGCGCGCATCCCGTACGTGCGCGCTCCGCTGCTTTCGGGAACGGCCGGGTTCAGTGCGAAGCTGGGTGCGGTGTTTGCTCACCAGCTCAGCGAAAATGTGAATGTGGGAGCCATGGGCTGGTACTTTTATCGCGGCAGTTACCAGCCGCTGAAAAATGGCGGTAAATTCGATCCCGCTGATGAAGTTTTGCTGGCTGTTTCGCTGGAAATGGGTGATGCGGAATCGGGAATCATGGCCGATTTTCGCTACGGTTTCTACACCAGCGAGAAAATGGACGGGGAAACGATTACCAGGCCGGGAAACTCCCTGGCGACCAGTGCGCGGGTGGTGTATTTCGGCTGGGAGGCCAGTGTGCTCTATTTTAATCGGGCGGAGAGCCGCTTTGAGTTTGGTGGGGAGTTTAAATCGCCTTCGGTGTTTGTAAGCCGCATCGGTCATCGGCTGGGTAGTGGTCTGGTGCCATATCTGGGATACGAGCATACCGGCCGCGGCGACCGGATTTACCCCGCCAATCTGTTCCTGCTGGGATTTTATTCCCGTGGGATAAACTGGGGCGGATTTCCGGTAGATCCCTTTGTGGAACTGCGTTACGGTACCATCGAAGGGGGCACCCGTTCGCTGGGAGTTCGTGTAGGCAGTTCAGTCGCTTTCCAGCTCTATCGGTAATTTAGACCTCCCGGAAATGTTTTGGTATTTGATTTATGAAGTGGGAAATACAACTGCGGTTTAGATAATAGAAATGGGTTAGGAGGGAGGAAGTTATTTCCAATGAAAGTGGAATGTATCGGAGAAGGGAGGGGGCATTTTTCCTGCACCCATGGTTTTAAATACATTTTTTAGTGAAAAATAATTTTTTCCATAAGTTATATAGAATTCGATATATCCTCATTATTTGTGAAAATATAATTGATTATTTCGATATATTCATAGAAAATACTTGAAATTGTAGAAATTATTTTTTACAATGATTTTAAAAGCAGATGTAGGTGTGGATTCTATATAAAAAATAATGTTATGTGTAAAATGTCAAATCTAGAATCAAAGGAATGCCGTGAAACTAAAGAAAGTTACAATTAAAAATGTAAAGAGTTTCAAAGATAGGATTGAAATAGAATTTAATGATGACTTCAATATATTGATAGGACCCAATGGAAGTGGAAAGAGTAATATTTTAGATATCTTAACTATATGTATCAGGCATTTTTTTCTAAAGCCATATCAGGTGACTGAAAGCACAGATCAAACAGGCTTTTTTAAGCAAATAACTAATTTCAACCCATTTGGAAATATTAATCAAGTTCTGGATAAATTTTATGGGGATTCCAGCGATTCAGAAATAATTTTTGAATTTGTAGTTAAAAAGGAAGATATTACTAACATAGATGAAATAATTCGAAATATTTCTATCCTTGAAGATAAAATTAGAGAATATAGGAATTACCCAAATGTATTTCCTCAAATAAGACGATGGAACGAGCACTCTTTACAAGAAAATGAAATCATTGCTTATTCAATCAAAAACAATCAATTGCTTGGCTATCAAGAAACATCAAATAAAAGAATTTTTTATGAGTATCTAAACTATTTTGAATTACTATTAATTCTTATTAGAGAGATTAATGAGATAAATATAAATACCAATTATTTGTATTTTAGTCCCTACCGAGGTGCTAATCTTCAAAATCTTCAGGCAAATCTTTCTTCACAAAATTTTTATCAAGTATTACAGGGTATTGTAAATGCAACTTCAAAAACTGTATTCTCTTTGATTAATTTAGCGACTATATATTTTGCAGCCAAAAGAAGGAAGTTCGAAGATGAAGCGACAAATAGTGGCTATTTACACTTATGGGAAAGTGACGACGAGGTAAAATTAGTTTCAAAATATCTTAAAAAACTTGGTTATGATTGGACATTAAAGCTAATTGATAAAAACAAAAATATATATGAAATCCTTTTAAGTAAAGAAGGTAAAGAATTTTATATCAACCAAGCAAGCTCAGGGGAAAAGGAAATCATAAATTTTTTGCTAGGAGTCTTTGCATTTAATATTAATAACGGAATTATAATTATTGATGAGCCAGAATTGCATTTACATCCAAAATGGCAAAATCTTCTTTTGGAATTATTTATTGAACTATCATCTTTCACAAAAAATCAATTTATTATATCTACACATTCTCCAGTCTTTATCAATGATAAATCATACAATCACATATTTAGAATTTATAAAGACAAAAATAACACAAGTAAGGTAACTGTTCTTAAAGACAATGACCAGCTTAAACTGAAAGATATTCTTCATATTATCAATAGCACGAACAACGAAAAGATTTTCTTTGCAGATATTGTCATTCTTGTTGAAGGTATTACTGATAGATTGATTTTTCAAAAAATTTTAAGTGAGTATCTAGAAAATTCAAACACTACTCGCATTGTTGAAATTATTGAAATAAAAGGTAAGTCAAATGTTAATAGTTTCAGAGAATTTGTTGAATCATTAAATATTCCTGTCTTTTTTATTAGTGATTTAGACTACATAAATGAAATCAGTGATGATTCACTTAAAAAGCTTTTCATCACTAATGCTAGGAAAATTGATAAAGATGTAATCAAAAACCCTAAAAGTAGGGATGGTTATTCGCTCATAGAAGCAATAGAACAAGCAATTGAAGAAAATAATCTTGAAAATCTAAAGAAATTATTAGAATATATTAAATCTTTTAGGCGTAAATTGAAATCTGATCTTTCTGAAGATGAGAAAAGAACGTTAGTAGATTTTATCGAAGATCAGCAAAAAAATAACATTTACATATTACAGCACGGGGATATTGAAGATTATTTCTTAGATGGCTTTAAAACAAAAGATTTAGACAATGTGATCAATTTGTTAAAGGATGAAAATTATAGCCAGTGGAAGAAAACGGAAAAGTTTAAGGAATTGAGTCGAATTATAAAAGACATATTGAATAAATGTAAATTAAATACCACATAACAAAACGCTCCACCTGACCGCTATTCCGCTGCGCTCCATAGCGGCAGGTGAGCTTGGTCGTTAGGCTTTAAAATGAATGTCAGTAATAATATTTTAATTAGACCACCTCCAAAATTCAGTTAATTGAGTAATGATATTTAAATCTAAATAGGTTATAAAAAATGAAAAAAATAACGTTTTTAAGTATTGTTTTAATACTCTTTACTTATTGTTCAGACAATTGTGTTAATCCACCAGAAATACCATCAGATATTCCTACTGATGAATCACCCGCTTGGTCACCAGATGGTAAATGGATTGCCTACTGGCATTATGACCCCAATGGTACAGATTCTACATTTACAACAGGCCTGTATATTATTGATACTACCGGACAAGAAAGAAAACGAGTTATTGAGGGGAATGCATGGAATCCTGATTGGTCTCCGGATGGTAGATATATGGTCTTTAATCATGGAAGAGACATATACCAAATTGAGATTAATTCACTTGTTTTGACTCAAATTACAAATGTAGCTTCAGCTTTTTTCCCTAATTACTCCCCTGATGGAACACGAATAGCTTTCGACCAAACAACAAATTATCCGACAGTTCCTTCTGACTCATCTGGGATTTGGGTCTACTATTTCAAAGATGCAACTAAAATACATTTGGGTTTAGGACGTGATCCAGATTGGAATTCTTCCGGAGATAAAATCGTGTATGTTGGTCCTCCTGGTATAACGAACACAGAAACTCAAATTTGGAAAGCAGATACTGCAGGCTTGACTAAAATTCAGCTTACCTCGAATGACTTTGTTACCAATCGTTACCCTGCTTGGTCGCCCGATGGTCTGAAAATCGTCTGGAGTGTTACTGCGCCTGATATTTATTACAGTGATATTTGGATAATGAATTCCGATGGAACAGAGCAAAGAAGACTAACCACGGGGGCTTATCCATCCTGGTCACCAGACTCTAAAAAATTGGTGTTTATGAAGCCATTGCCTGACAAGAGTAAAGGTGTTTTATGGATAATTGATCTCCAAAGCATGCAGATAAAACAATTAACCCATTAGAAGATAAGGAGAATAGCCATGTTACATTTAAAATCGGTGTTCAATATTCTTCTCATCCTGACTGTATTTACCTTCTCTGCTTATTCTCAAAATACCGATAGTCACATCGTTCCCGGCTTGCTACAGGTTAAATTTAAGAAGTCAAGCTTAAAAACCATTCAAACAGATATTCAACTTGATCAATTTAAAGATACCGAAGTAAAAAGCGTTTTAAGGAAATGGAATTTCACAGAAGGCAGAAAAATATTTTCTGAATTTAAGGCAGAAGACACGTTGGCGGTTTCTTTGACTGGGGAGCAGGTCAGGCTGAAGGATTTATCGACCTGGTATGTCATAAAAATTGCTGATACATCAAACCTTGCACTTATTTCGGAACGATTAAAAAAGCTGTCTTCAGTCATTGCGGTAACCCCGGTTCATAAAGTTTATCCTCTCGATGTATTTCCCAATGATCCCCGTTTTCAACAGGGAAATCAGTGGGGTTTATATAACTATGGAAATCCCGGCGCCGATATTCATGCTCCCGCTGCCTGGGAATATAATAAAGGTCGTTCGGATGTGATTGTGGCTGTTGTAGATGGTGGTGTGGATTATAACCATAATGATCTAGATCCAGGAGATAGAAGCAGGGTTATCCAGGGGAGAGATACCGGTGATGATGACAACAATCCGATGGATGATGCGCCTGAAGGCGGTAATTCCTGGGGAGCACATGGCACAAAAGTGGCGGGTGTTATTGGAGCTATAACCAATAATAATCAAAAAGTGGCAGGTGTTATGTGGAATTTAAAAATTATGCCCATAAAAGTTGCCAAAACCGATCCGCCCTGGTGGGGTCCAATTTTTGGATTTTCCAGCGGTCAAGCGTTTGATACGGATATTGCCGAAGGAATTGATTGGGCTAGAACTCACGGCGCTAATATTATTAACATGAGTTTTGGTGGTGAAGGTCAGGGATTTTGGGAGAATTTGATTATTGGAAACCCCATTGCGGAAGCCACTTGGAATGCCTACCAACAGGGGATTCTTCTAGTTGCGGCTATGGGGAATGATGGCAATAACAATATCATGTATCCGGCAGGTTATGATTGGGTAATGGCAGTTGGAGCCACAAATCAGAACGATCAGCGTGTTACTTTACAAAACACGGGTGGTTGGTGGGGCTCTAATTATGGTTCCTGGATTAATCTTGTTGCGCCAGGTATTTATCACTATACAACCTATCGGAACCAATCTGACGGATCGTTTAGCGGCACATCTTGTTCAACACCTATGATATCTGGTGTAGCCGGTTTGATTTTGTCAGAGAGTAGAGACAGGGGTTTAAACCTGACCAATGATGATATCTGGCACTTGATGGAAAAGACTGCAGATGATGTAAATTCTTCCACAAATCCAGGATTTGATCAATATATAGGTTATGGCCGTGTCAATGCGGATAGAGCTTTGCAATATTTGCAAGATCCTTATACGGTTAAGCATTCAACATCATATGGGGGTAGTTCCCAACTCACCTGGGATGACCATTGGCATACATTTTATAACAACGGTGGGCTTGCCAGTGGCAACTATGTGGTAGAGCAATATAAGATAACTAAAACTGTTAATTTCTCTACAGCTTATCAAAGCGTACCTTTAGTATGGGCACGTGAAAGAACGACTAATGGTTGGAGCGGTGCTAATCCTAATTATGAACTCCCCTGGGTTAATGTTAAAAACGTTACTACAACATCTGTTACATTTGAGACTTTTGTTTATTACGTAAAGTATAATATTCTTGGTCAATCAATAAATCAATGGTATCCTGCTTCACCTTCCAATGCTAAAATTGATTATACAATTATAGGTATTGAACAGACACCGCCTCCACTTACAGTAAATATAACCGGTCCCACTCATTTAAACTATGGTGAAGTCGGTGAATTTACTGCCCATCCTTCCGGAGGTAGTGGCACATATATTAATTACAAATGGTGGTCCCGAAATGATGAAGGTGGAATAGAACCTTATATTTTAAATAGTGGTATTGTTCCGAATGCACCTCCAGTGGGAGAATGGATCTATATGTCCCAATGGGAAGGACATCAAAGCATAACTATGGGACCTTCTTATGACTTTTCCTTAAAATGTGAAGTTACAGATTCGGATAATAATACAGCAACAGATATACATTCAGTAATTGTAGGTGGCCCATCACTATCAAAGGAGCAACAAAATGAAAATATTTCAATAATAATGGTTACAACTGAATTGACACTAGCAGAGAATTATCCTAATCCATTTAACCCTACCACCACAATTCGTTTTGGGCTTCCGGAAGCACAGCATGTATTAATCAATGTTTATTCTATTAAAGGGGAGTTAGTTACCACGTTAATAAACGATTATTTATCCGAAGGTTATCATCAGGTTATATGGGATGGAACCAACAGTCAAGGAAGTAAAGTTGGTTCAGGAATTTATATTTATGAAATGCGCACAAAAAATAAACGTTTAATAAAGCGGATGTTATTAGTAAAATAATAAAATTATAGCCTAACCAATGCATCCACCTGACCCCGCTTACGCGGGGCAGGTGATGCAAAACGTTATTTTTACCCGGCGGAAAAATTATTCCTCTTTCAGGCGCCAAAGCGGAAAAACCTTGCTGATTTACCATGAAATATTTAAATTGAATTTGTGCTATTTAGAAAAAATAAATGAATATTTCTCCTGGCTTTGGCGCCGAGAAAGTTGGTTGGTTTAAATAAAAGCGGTTTTTAATTCTCAAAAAAATGCTGGTGGAAGAATTTCCGCCGGATTCCGTTTCCCGCCGGTGCGGGACAGGCGCAGCGAAAAATGGGCGCTCGCCTTCATCCGGAGCTCGCGCCGAAAAGAACTTCGCTGCTTACAAAAATAATCCCGTCCTGGCGGGACTGAACCGGAACCCCCATAAAGATAGGAGTAAACCGGCACATCCCTGTTCCTGTCCGGTTAGTTTTGGACATTATACTAAAAACAATAAATGGGAATAAATAAGTGAAATTCAGCGAACTTGTGAGACTTCTTGAGAAGAACGTCAAAATTGTAAAGGAAAAAGGCTCAATAAGATACTATGGAAAACCCGGATAGGATAAATTAATCCGTATTGACTATTATGGTTCAAAGGAGGTGCCAAAAGGCACATGTCATGCTATACTGAAAGCAGCAGGTATAGAGAAAAAATAAAGGGGTATAAAATGATTGATTTAGAATATTCGCTGATTATCGAGGCAACGGAAGAACCTGACTATTTTGGATTCTATTCACCAGATTTAGAAGGTTTTACTGGAATAGGACATTCAATAGAAGATTGTATGTATATGGCAAAGTGGGGGATGAAAGAGCATGTAAGGCTATTAAAAGAAAAGGGACTACCCATTCCTCCTCGGAACCCGAATCCCAAAGTAATCATTCAGATTGAAGAAAGGAGGAAGAATAAACAGGCAGTTGCATAGCTCATGAATATAGAAAGAACATAACAAAGAATTCCAGCGGACGGCGATACACGCCACCGCTGAATTAAGTCGTTATGCCAAAAGAACAGGAGATTGACTATGACAAAATTACTTGACAAAGCATTTGAAGAGGCATCGAAATTACCAGAGTTGGAACAAAACGCTCTTGCACGCTGGTTGATTGATGAAATTATATCTGAAAAAAAATGGGAGAAAGCATTTGCTGAATCAGAAGATGTATTAGATAAACTTGCAGATGAGGCTCTGATGGAACATGCAGAAGGTAAGACAAAACCATTGGATGTTAATCAGCTATGATATCCCATACCACAGAACAGTTTCGTAAGCTTCTGGCTCAACTACCAAAGGAGATCCAAAAGCAAGCGAAAGAAGCTTACCTCCAGTTTGAAAAAGACCCTTATCACCCAGGCCTTCGCTTCAAACGAGTTCATTCCAAACGTCCTATCTATGCTGTTCGCATATCAAGAGATTATCGGGCATTGGGTGTCCAGCGAGACAACGAAATAATCTGGTTTTGGATAGGATCGCATTCAGACTATGACAAGATATTGAAAGAAATAAGGAGTGCATAACAATTGGGTCCACTTGACCGCTAATCCGCTGCGGCCTTCGACCTAGCTCCATAGCGGCAAGTGATCCTGGACATTACTTTTACCCGTCGGAAAAAATTGTTCCATTTTCAGGCGCCAAAGCGGAAAAATCTTGCTGATTTATTGTGAAATATTTAAATTGAACCTGGGCTTTTAAAAATAATTAAATAAATGAATGTTCCTCCCGGCTTTGGCACCGGGAAGGTTGGTCGGATTAAATAAAAGCGGTTCTGTTTTCTCCGGAAAGGTGGGTGGAAGAAAATCCGCCGGGTTGCGTTTCCCGCCGGTGCGGGATAGACGCAGCGGAAAATGCGCGTTCGCCAATATCCGAGGCTCGCGCCAAAAAGAATTTCGCTGCTCACAAAAATAACAATACGCTCAACCGGAAGCGGCACATCCCTGTCCCGCTCCGGTTAATTTTTGGCGTTATGCATATAATAAATTTTAAAGTTATATAAATAAGAGAATATTACCAAATTAATAGAATGTAAATTTATTGATATGGAGGTATGATTTATTATGAAAACAGATGAATTTATATCAATGGCAGATTCTTTACCAATAGATGTTAGAATTCGATTGATAGATAAACTTCTTAGAAGTTTAAATCCTACCTCAAAAGAAATTGATGAATTATGGGCAACAGAAGCGGAAAGAAGAGTGGAAGAAATAAGAAGTGGTAAAGTAAAACCTCTTGCAGGTGAAGAAGTTTTCAAAGAGATAAGAGAAAAACTACTAAAATGAAATATTCATTTCATCCAGAAGCTAAAATTGAACTTAATGAAGGGGTGAATTATTATGAAAAGTTTCAGCCTGGATTAGGTTTAGAATTTCTTAAAGAAGTTTATGCAACGATTCAACGTATTTTAGAGTATCCTCAAGGATGGCCTACTC
>JALXCH010000494.1 GCA_026991005.1 Calditrichia bacterium
AGAACACCATCGATCCCGGCATCATGTACCCCAAACTGATGTTGCGTTACCTGCCAGCAGGCTTGCTGGGATTATTGATTGCCGTCTTCCTGGCGGCGTACATGTCCACCATCGCTTCCCAGTTAAATTGGGGTACTTCCTACTTAATCAACGACTTTTACCGGCGCTTTGTGAAGCGCAACGCCGACGAACGCCATTACGTGCTGGTTTCGCGCATTGCTATTGCACTGCTCATGGCGTTTTCCCTTTTCATTACCCATTACTTCCTCACCACCATCTCCGGTGCCTGGGAGTTCATTATTAATGCCAGCGCCGGATTGGGCGGTGTGCTCATTCTGCGCTGGTGGTGGTGGCGCATTAATGCCTGGTCGGAAATCAGCGCCATGATTGCGCCTATGATTATCTACCCTATCGCTCTCAAGTTCGGCCTGAAATCGCCCATCACCCTTTACCCGGTGGTGTTTGGAACAACCCTGGTGTGGCTGCTCGTCACGTTTCTAACCCGCCCGGTTAAGCGCGAGGTGTTGCACAATTTTTACCGGAAGGTGCATCCCGGTGGAATTGGCTGGCGAGCCATTGCCCGCGAACTTCCGGACGTGCGCAGCGACAGCGGATTTGGTGCCATGTTCGTGAACTGGATTGCCGGGGTGTTTTTGGTGTACGCCACTCTTTTTGGAATCGGCAAACTCCTTTTTGGTGAATACGGGATGGCATTGCTTTACCTGGCAATCGCCGCAGCAGCCGTTGTTGTTATTTACCTTCAGATGAAACGTATCGGATTCCGGAGCTTTGCGGAGTAGTGCCAATGAAATGGGTACGCTCTTTCCTGATATTTTTCCTTCTTCTCTCCCCGGGATTTGGGGAAACATCCTCCCGTTTGAATCTGATGCCCTGGCCCGCGGAGGTTCACCGGCATCCCGGCCGTTTCTACCTCACGGATTCCTTCTACGTACAGATTAGCGGCGCCGCAAATGATGCCCTGTACCGCTACACCTCCCGCATTGTGTACTGGCTTTCCGGTCGCACCGGTTTATTTTTCCCCCTGAATAACATTAAAACAGGTGATTCCCGGGATTCGGTGTCGTTTCGCATTCATTGCCAACACATTGGTAAAGTCCAATTGGGAGAAGATGAATCCTACACCCTGCGGATTACCCGGCAGGGAATTTTACTGGAAGCGCCCACCACCATCGGCGCCATGCGCGGACTGGAAACCTTTTTGCAACTGCTGGATGCCGATTCGACCGGGTATTTTTTTCCCCAGCTGGAAATTCGAGATAAACCACGCTTCCCCTGGCGGGGATTGCTCATCGACGTAGCCCGCCACTTCATGCCGCCGGAAGTGATTAAACGCAATCTGGATGGCATGGCAGCCGTGAAAATGAATGTGCTGCACTGGCACCTGAGCGACGACCAGGGATTTCGGGTGGAAAGCAAGCGCTTCCCGCGCCTCCACGGCATGGGTTCCGATGGAAATTTCTACACCCAGGAGCAGATTCGCGAGATTGTGCGCTACGCCGCCGAACGGGGAATCCGGGTGGTACCGGAGTTTGATGTGCCCGGGCATGCAATCTCCTGGCTGGTGGGGTATCCGGAACTGGGAAGCGCTCCGGGCCCGTACAAACTGGAACGCCACTGGGGCATCTTCTACCCGGCGCTGAATCCCGCCAGCGATACCACCTACGCTTTTCTGGATGCCTTTTTCGCAGAAATGGCGTCTCTTTTTCCCGATGCTTACTTTCACATTGGTGGAGACGAACTGGAACACGGAGTAAAGCATCCCGCCAAACACTGGAACGAAAATCCGCAGGTGCAGAAGCTTAAACAACAGGAAGGGCTGGCAGACAACGCCGCCGTTCAGGCTTACTTTAACCGCAGAATTCAGCGCGTTCTTGCCCGGCACGGAAAAATAATGGTGGGCTGGGACGAAATTTTGCATTCCGACCTGCCGCGCTCTGTGGTGATTCAATCCTGGCGCGGGCGCAAAGCAATGATTAAAGCGGCTCGGATGGGGTTCCGAAGCATCCTTTCTAACGGGTACTACATCGATTTAATCTACCCGGCTTCCCGGCATTATTTGAACGATCCGTTACCGCAGGATATTCCTCTAAATGAAGAGCAACGCCAGCTCATTTTGGGCGGTGAGGTCACCATGTGGGCAGAGTTTGTTTCTCCCGAGACCATCGATTCCCGCATCTGGCCGCGTACCGCCGTTATTGCCGAACGCCTCTGGTCCCCGGACTCGGTACGCAATGTTCGGGAAATGTATCGACGTCTGGAAATCCTTTCTCTTCAACTGGAAGAGCGGGGACTAACCCACGAAAAGAATTACCCCATGTTGCTCCGCCGCCTGGCCCGGTACCGAAACATCGCTCCCCTGAAAACGCTGGTGGATGTGCTGGAACCCGTCAAGGGGTATCAGCGTCCTCAATTGCGCCAGTACACCTCCCTGTCCCCCCTCACCCGGGTGGTCGATGCTGCCCGTCCCGATGCCCCCGTTGCCCGGCATTTTCGCTGGGATGTGGAAGAATACCTTCGGGCCGGGAAACATCGGGATTCCCTGCGACAGAGCCTCGTAAACCGGCTGGTGCAGTGGAAGGAAAATCATGCTTCTCTCCAAAAATTAATGCGCATCTCTCCGGTACTGCGGGAGGTGGAACCGCTTTCGGTTGCTCTAACGCGTGTGGCAACCATTGGACTGGAAGCGGTGAATGCCATAGAATCCGGACGAACGCTGGGGAAACGCTGGTGGCAGCGAGCAAAGAAGGTATTGCAGGAAGCACAAACACCGCACGGCGAGAGCGAATTGGTGATTGTTTCCGCTATCGAGCAACTGGCACAGCGTGCGGCCACGGGCGATGCTTTTACTATCCCCGCGGAGGAATCTCCGGAAAAATCTTCACCACACCAAAATCCCGAATAACATGGGAATTTCTGTTCAGAAAAAGAATCGCCAATTTTTAGTCATTGAACACATTTAGCCCAAAACCTGTCCGTTATATTGCCTACCCCGCGAGAACGCCGGGTAAATTGAGAATGAAAGGAACCTAAAATCATTTTGAGAACAATCTTTTTAATAATCAACCACTGTGTTTAGTGTCGGTAAATATTTAGTGGGGGACCAACGATGAGACTCTGCATTTTCGAAGATGATGGTTATGCCAATCTTTTACCATTGACATTTTTACGCCCGGTGTACGACCTGCGATGTGGCATCAATACGTTGCGTGAAAAAATTACCCGGGCGTACCCTGAGCTGGAAGTTGTGCTGCAATGCCGGGATTATTTAACCGACGTCATGCAGGAAACCTATCCCGACATCCCGGTGAATCAGTTTCCCCGCGATAATTATTTAATGGTGAATGGCCGGGTGTTGTTTAGTCCGGCGCTGAAGGAGGCGATTGATCTTTCCCGCGAAGCAATTTACTTGAACAAAGGGCGTTTAGTTGCGGGAGTGATTTCCTCCCGTTATTTACCGGAATTATTGGAGAAAAAAACCAGTGGTCTTACCCGGGAGGATTTTCTGGGTTTTCGCGTGTATGAGGTGGATGCCGTATTTCTGGATTACGTGTGGGATTTTATCCGGCACAATTCCGAGCAAATTGAAGCCGATTTTGCCTGGTACGACAAAGGTGGCGAGATTGAAGGCGATGTCCATTACCGAGCAGTGATGGTGAATGTGCCCAATATTTATGTGGGTAAGGGTGCGCGAGTGCGTCCGGCCGCTATTCTGGATACGGAAAACGGCCCCATTTACATTGACGAAGATGCGATCATTTTACCCAATGCCACCATCATTGGTCCGGCTTATATTGGTCGAGGTAGCGTAATTAAGTCGGGAGCGCGTATCGGTGGTGGTACCTCCATTGGAGAAGTGTGCAAGGTAGGCGGCGAGGTGGAAGATAGCATCATCCATTCTTACAGCAACAAACAGCACGACGGGTTTCTGGGACACTCTTACCTGGGGCAGTGGGTGAATCT
>JALXCH010000495.1 GCA_026991005.1 Calditrichia bacterium
TCGGCGGTTACGGTGCAGGGACTCATAATGAGCGTCTTGCGCAGCGCCACGTCTCCCAGATTCCCGCCTCGCGGGCCGTTCCGCAGCAAAATGCGGTAGGCATCCACAATGGTTAATGTGGGCAGAATGTGGCTGTCGATGTCAATAAGTTTGCGGGAGAAATGGTTATGAATGTCCCCGCGATTTCCGCCCATCACCCCCATTAAATTTTTTAACCCCAGTGTAACCCGCGCCAGGGAATGATGTTTGGCAATGGGAATGTTGATGACTTTATCTGCTTCCAGATACTCCCGATAGATAGGCCATTCTTTCAGCTCTAATCCGTCCTTGAGGGGGAGTTTCACAAATTTGTGTTCCCGGATGGCTTCTACCCGGGCGCCCACCTTCCGGGCATAGGTTTCGATTTTGCTGTTCAGATAGCAGCGGCGGGGATTGTTGCAGGTGCGGTCGAAAACTTTCACTGTGGCGGCACCGGCATCGTAGCAGGCTTTTACCACGGCTGCCACCAGTTGGGGATTGGTATTGGCGGCAAATTCCGGAGCCCGATCCCAGCCAATGTTGGGTTTTACCACCACCACATCCCCGCGGGAGATGAAGTGTTTCATCCCGCCGAAAGCGGAGAGTGCGGCGTGCAGGAGTTCTTCCGGTTCACCACCGGATACCCACACCGCTTCGGGAGGTGTGGCACTCTGCACCAGTGCTGGTGGTGTAAGGGTTCCTACCGAAAGCGCCGTTCCCGCCAGAGCTGTGTATTTAATGAAATCCCGTCGCTTCATGGCTTCTCTTCCTCTTTTTCAAGAAATATAAAAAAAACTACGCTGTATTCAAGAAAATTTCCGTAATCCCTTCTCTTTTAAAGAAAAATGGGAACTTCGCGAACCCGAAAGGGTTGGTTTTACAGCGGTACCGGGATTTTCCCAAAAAAAGGTATTGATTTATCGAATCAATTCCTTAAATTTAGGATAAAGAAATCGGTGTGTAGATGCAGCATAAAATTTTAGAAATTATCGAGTTTTTAATTTCCCAGATAGATGATTCTCCAGACAAAGGTTTTCCGGATATTGAGTTTCTTTCCCGGAAGTTAAAGGAACGAGGGTACACCGATAGCGATATTCAACACGCTGTGGATTGGATTACGGAGCTTATTCAACCCCACGCGCCGGTCGCTCATTTAAATGAGGAGAACGAACCATTTGCACTGCGTCTGCTGGATAATTTTGAACGAACGCTTTTTTCTCCCAGAGCTTATTCGTTTCTAATTCAGATTCAGAAACTGCGCATTGTAACCCCTGCGCAACTGGAACAAATTATCGATCGTTGCATCATGTTCGGAACGGAAGTCGTGGAGTACGAAGACGTTAAAAATGTCACCTTTCAATTGTTAATGGGGCGGGACATCTTCGGGAGTTATTTTTACCCCGGCAACGAAACGATTCATTGAGCCATAGAAATCCCTGAAATAAACATTTTTATGACCTTGTGCAACTGGTGACTGTTGAAGCGATACATTTTATTATTACCAGATTCGATGCGGCTTTTGCGATGCAGAATGATGGTACTCGGCTGCTTTCCGGGGGTAACCGGGATTGGGATGAAAAAATTAAGAAATATGGATACTTTTTAAATACAGAAAAATTTTAAGGGAGATTGTTCCTTCCTCCTGGATAAAATGAGGAGGTGCACTCTCTGGGTGGGTTATTTAAACCCCATTGATAAACCAGCCGCACCAGGCGGGACGGGTAACGATAACTGAAACGTAAATTATGTAAGAGAATGGGAATTGACATAGTTGGATTAAACGGAAGGTGAATATGGCGTTGAAATCTGGCGAAAACGGAAGAAAGCTGGTGATTGTTGAATCGCCTGCGAAAGCGAAAACGATTAATAAAATTCTGGGTAGCGATTTTAAAGTGGCTGCCTCGGTTGGGCATATTATCGATTTACCCAAAACAAAATTTGGGGTGGACATCGAGAACGGTTTCAAACCGCAGTATGTGACCATTCCCGGCAAAGGGAAAATCATTAAGGAACTAAAGGAAGAAGCAAAGAAGTCCCAGAGTGTGTATCTTGCCACCGACCCGGATCGGGAAGGGGAAGCCATTGCTTACCACATTGCCGAAACGATTCGTAAGGTTAATCCCAACATTTACCGGATAGAATTCAATGAAATTACGAAGAACGCCGTGTTGCGGGCGGTAGAGAATCCCCATCAGATTGATATGAACCGGGTGAATGCCCAGCAAGCCCGCCGGGTGATGGACCGCATTGTGGGCTATCAGGTGAGCCCCCTGTTGTGGCAAACCATCTATCGGGGGCTAAGTGCCGGTCGGGTGCAATCCGTGGCGTTGCGCTTGATTTGTGAGCGCGAAGAGGAAATTGAAAAATTCCAGCCGGTGGAGTACTGGACGGTGGATGCGTTGCTCCGGACCGAACGAAGGGAAGAGTTTCGCGCCCGTCTGGTCAAAATTGATGGCAATACGCTGGATCCCCAGAAGTTTCGCATTGCCAATAAAAAAGAAGCAGAGCAGCATCGCCAGGCGCTGGAGCAGGAAACCTATGTGGTGGATGCTATCGAGAAGAAAACGGTGCAAAAGAAACCACCGGCACCGTTTATTACCAGCACCCTGCAGCAGGAAGCCTCCAGGCGCTTTCGCATGACCACCTCGCGTATTATGGCCGTTGCCCAGCAACTGTACGAGGGAATAGATCTGGGAGAAAAGGGCAATGTGGGATTGATTACCTACATGCGAACCGATTCCACCCGCATCAGTACCGAAGCCATCTCTGCAGTGCGAGAATATATTGGAAATACCTACGGGCCGGATTACGTGCCTGCCAAACCCAATGTGTTTGGTAAGAAGAAGTCCGCGCAGGATGCCCACGAAGCGATTCGTCCCACTTATTTAACACCCGATTTTGAACCGAGAAAGATAAAGAAGTACCTGACTTCCGATCAGTTTAAGATTTACCAGCTTATCTGGCAGCGTTTTCTGGCCTGCCAGATGAAACCAGCCCGGGTGCAGAAAACGGTGGTGCGCATCAAAGCGGGACGGTACGAATTCCGGGCAGAGGGAGAAGTGGTGCTCTTTCGGGGATACATGATGGCCTATCAGGAGCAGGAGGAAGGAAACGGAAAACAAAACGGCTCTTCCCAGAGCACCAGATTACCGGCGGACTTGCAAGAGCAGGAACAGTTAGAGCTGATGGATTTAAACATCGAGCAGCGCTTTACCCAGCCTCCGCCCCGCTACACCGAAAGTACCCTGGTGAAAACGCTGGACAAGTTGGGGATTGGGCGTCCCAGCACCTACGCCCAGATTATCTCCACGTTGTTGAATCGGAAATATGTGGAGAAAAAGGAGCGCACATTGCATCCAACCGACCTGGGCAAGACGGTGAACCGTTTGCTGGTCAATCATTTCCCGGATATTTTTAACGTGAAATTTACCGCCCGGATGGAGGAGAATCTGGATAAAGTAGAGCGCAACGAATCCAGCTACCTGGAAATTCTCAAACGTTTTTACATTCCTTTCGAGAAGGCACTGAAACAGGCCCAGGAGCAAAAGCAGGAGATTCGCGAGGAGCTTCAGGAAGTTACTGATATCAAATGTGATGTGTGCGGACGACCCATGGTGGTGCGCTGGGGGCGCAACGGAAAGTTTCTGGCCTGTTCCGGGTACCCGGAATGTAAGAACACCCGTCCGCTAGAAGAGAACGAACCGGTGGTGACCGATGAAGTGTGTGAGTTATGCGGTGCCCCGATGGTGATAAAGCGGGGGCGCTTCGGGGAGTTTCTGGCCTGCTCCAATTATCCCAAATGCAAGAACACCCGTCCCATCAGCACCGGCGTATCCTGTCCCGAAGAAGACTGCGATGGGGTAATTGTGCAGCGGCAGTCCCGGCGCGGCAAGATTTTCTATTCCTGCAGCAATTATCCCAAATGCAAATTTGCCCTCTGGGACAAACCCGTGGCGGT
>JALXCH010000496.1:0-1573 GCA_026991005.1 Calditrichia bacterium
TTAATAAAAATAAATGATGGCTGATGTTAAAATTTTGATAAATATATAATGGTGTTTTAATATCAAAACCATATATTTGGGATAGTTGCATATACTTTTTACAATCGTATAAAATAGTGTCTTCATTAAACCAAGTAAGGTTATATTTAAGTCCATCATCTGTTAATCCAAAATCTGTAAAGCGAATGGTTGTGTCCATTTTCATATCATAAACATAAATTTCACCTACGGTTGGCGAAAGCACATTTCCAATAAAAGCGAGCTTGTCATATTGGGGAGACCATTCAAGATCATTTAATAAAATTATTAAACCTGCAAGTTGCGGATCATCCTGATTAAAGTTAAAAACCATTGTATCAAATTGAGTTAATATCCGATATAGATTGATACCAATATCATCATTATTATTAAAAAAATGACTATAGACAAAGATATTACTATCAGGATTACAGGCAATATCAACAATACCCTCATTAATGGTGGTAGTTATTAAGGTATCAATATTGTTATCATTGTAAGAATATTTCAATATTCGTTTTCTGTCTGAATCAATATAAATCAGTGTTGAGTCATTTAACCATTCTACTTTTTCTGCATTTATCCTTATACCAGGGTCATGTACAATGCTATCTATAAATGAAAAATATACAGGGGCAGTACCTTTAAATAGTAATTTTTCTTCGTTGGGTGATAAGTAAATATTACTAACGAGCAAATTTGTGGGAGTTGATAAAAGGGTAGTATCCCCAGTGTTAAAATCATATTGAATTAGATTTGTGCGGATTGTCGGAATAAATTCTAAATAAAAAGCCTTATGTTCTTTTTCTGAAAAAATCGGTAATGAAGGGAAAATTGTTAATGTATTGCCACTGCCATCCGGTTTAATTTTCATAATATTACCTGTCCAATTTTCAATATAATATATTTCATGTGTAAATGGATCAGTAGTTGGATTCACATTTAAATTATTGTTATTCGTTATTTGAAATTCTTGAGATATTGCATAAGTACTGAGAAAAATAATAATAAAAAATTTATTCACTTTTTATCTCCTTTATTAAAATTGTTAATAATTTGCCATTCATTAGTAAACATATTTTTAATATAACCTGCTAACGATATAATTCACTTGCTTCGAGCTCTAACATGTATTTTTGCTTCTGCACCCATTATACCATGCCTTCAACCTAATCGCAAAAACCGTGACAGAGTGAAAAGTCGAGTGCAATGACTTGTTATTGTGTAATTTCTTTTATTTTGCTCTTTTTAATTCTTTTTCAATTTGCCTAAATATTTCTTTTGCTTTTTTGTAAAAAATCTTGCTTTTTCTAAAGAAGGCGTACCTTCCGGAAGTAAACCAATATCTGATGGATATCGTGTGTCTATGTATGTTTCATTTATTTGTTTAAATACTTCCATGTCAAATGACAGTTGAATGTGATTGCGTACAATTCCATACAATCTAATTAAATTATGGATCTTTGGTATTTCTCCGGTCATTTCAAATATTAAAGCTTTAAATGCTTTTTCTATGCATTGTTGTGAATGAAAGGCTATTATATTTGTTAAATAT
>JALXCH010000496.1:1583-3976 GCA_026991005.1 Calditrichia bacterium
TATTTTTTCTATTGTTAATAAATCTTTCTCTGCATACCTAAGCCATTCTTCAGCTAGCTTTTTCATATATCAGGGAACCTTTTTTTATTATTTCAAAGGCAAATGGATTATTGATTCTCTTAAGTTTTTCAAACTCAGGTTTGGAGTAGACAAGTAAATCAATTGGAATTTCCAGACTTAAATCAAAAATTGCATTTCTTACCATTACTTTGTCTTTTAATTTTTCATCAAAAGTTTCCGGTATCTTCTCTTTGTCTAGTATAACCACAATATCAATATCACTATCTTCTTCTTGTCTATTTTTTGCAACGGAACCAAATAAATAAATTTGGTATGGATCAATACTTTTCAGAGATTCAACTATATCTTGGATGTAATCTTTGAGGTTCCTCATATTCATCTGTATAATATACAATTATTTATTTTATTTGCTATAGCTCTTAAAAGTTCTAAAAAATGAAATATTCTATTTCACTAAATCCAGATTTTCTTTCTTCAATTTCCCTATATGCAGGATAACGCCCAAAGCTAACCGGAGCGGGACAGGGATGTACCGGTTTACTCCTATCTTTATGGGGTTCCGGTTCAGTCCCGCCAGGGCGGAATTATTTTTGTGAGCACCGAACTTCTTTTTGCGCAAGCCCCGAATATTGGCGAACGCCCATTTTTTGTTGCGCCTGTCCCGCACCGGGTGGAAACGTAACCCGGCGGAAGTTCTACCCCTGTTTTTCCGTAGAAAACAGAACCGCTTTTATTTAACTAAACCAACCTTCCTGGCGCCAAAGTCAGGAGAAACATTCAATTATTTTTTAATAAAACAATTTCCATATTTCATGATAAACTAGCAAGATTTTTCCGCTTTGGCGCCTGAAAGAGGAACAATTTTTTCCGCCGGGTAAAAATAACGACAAAGCTCAATTGCTGCTGGGGAGCGATACCGGAACCGCAGGCAGATGAAGCGACTTGTTGGGTTCTATTCTGCTACAGGATGCAATTCATAGACTCTTGCATACTTTGATGCCTCTTTGATATCACCTCTTCTCAAAGCATCACGAATATAATCTAATTTATAAGCTTCTTCTAAGCTAAGATAAGGAGCCCACTCTGTATCATCTACCACAACTTCCACATCCACCTCAGCAACATATTTTCCTTCATGGATGAATTTCTTCTTTCGTTTGATTTTACTCATTGCCTTCTCCTCATAAATTCTTTATCCCATAACTCGGGATCTGGCCTGTATGCTGTTACCAATACTGCCGGTTGGACGTGATTTTTTGGTATCCCCCAAACTGCATGAATAGGATCACCGTTTCTATCTCTCTGCAATACGAGAACACAAGGACCTTTTGGATAGTCAGGATAATCTTCCAATAATATAGAATCCATAACTCCTTCGATAATCTCACGTGCGCTAAGATTATCATTCATAAGTTCATCATATCCATGCTCAGAAATTTTAATTTTTCCTTCCTGAGCAAGTCTTTTTATACTTTCCAGGGTATTGCTCACATTTCACCTTTTTTATACCCAACGCTCAAAGCTAACCGGAGCGGAACAGAGATTTTCTGCTTTACCCCTATCTTTATGGGATTCCGGTTGAGTCCCGCCAGGGCGGGATTATTTTTGTGAGCAGCGAAATTATTTTCGGCGCGAGCCCCGGATGAAGGTGAACGCCCATTTTTCGCTGCGCCTGTCCCGAACTGGCGGGAAACGTAACCCGGCGGAAGTTCTACCACCTATTTTTCCGGAGAAAACAGAACCGCTTTTATTTAGACAGACCAACTTCCAAGGCGCCAAAGCCAGTGAGAACATTTATTTAAAACCCGAACTCAATTTAAATATTTCATATTAAATGAGCAAGATTTTTCCGCTTTGGTGACTGAAGGAGAAATAATTTTTTCCACCGGGTAAAAATAACCTCTAGCTTAGTCGCTCCGTTGATGACTGCATCGGCTGGAGTTAGTTGTTATGGCCGGGGTATTCCTAAATCTTTACAAATTTTCTTTGCCAAATTTTCATCAATTTCTTTATGCCTTGGAATTGTGGTTACTTTTTTCTCTTTACGATTTACATAAACTGTATGATTGGCTCCCTCTCTTAAAAACTTACATCCATGCTTTTCAAGATGGCAAATTCAATCTCTTCTTTTCAAACCACAACTTCTCCAATTTCCTCGCTGATAAATTCTTTGCCTTTAAGTTCTTCTTCCATGATTTGCTTATTCGCCTCTAAAACAAGCCTGATAGCTTCTATTAAATTCTTTTTTGTCTCCTCAAGAGTTTCTCCTTGAGTATTCGATCCAGGCAGTTCTTCTACATATCCAATGTATCCATAGGGCGATTTCTGAAACACCGCTGTAAGTTTAGTTCCCATATTTTTTACCACTTTTC
>JALXCH010000497.1 GCA_026991005.1 Calditrichia bacterium
TTGTGCAATACTTTCTACCGTGACTTCAGGATCCAGATATCCATCATCGCGCAAATTGTAAATGATGTATTCACCAATCCGGAAATCCTCCTCGGAGAGATTTAACATGCGAAGCTGCTCCAGAAGATGTTCGGCCATGGTGGCGCGGTACACCTCCGGACGCTCGTATTCATCTTCGTGTTTCTCCCTGGGAAGCCGGAACTCGTACTGTTCTTCGTCATTCACCAGTTCTTCCCAGTTTACTTCCTCTTCTAATTCTTCGTATTTTTCCTCTTCTTCGGTTTTGTTGTTTTCTTCTAACTGTTCAAATTCTTCCTGTATCTCCTCCAATTCCTCGGGATTTTCTTCAATTAATTCTTCCTCTTCTTCGATTTCTTCCAGTTCGGGCGCCTCTTCCAGCACCGGATTGAGCTCCATTTCCGTTTTAATTTTCTGTTCCAGGCTCAAAATAGGAAGCTGCAATAATGTGGAAAGCAGAATCTGTTGCGGTGTCAGACGCTGTTCCAGGCTCAATTGTTGTGTCAGTTTAACCATAAATTCCGTACCTTGCTTTTCTTTGTTTCGTTTGGCATAATTTCTGTATTAAATTATTGAAGTATAATGATTTTGTCAAGAAGAATTTAACGGGTTCGGCAGGGAACATCATATTTGCATTTTTTAGGTATTTTTAATTATTTTTATTGAATAGAGTATATCTTGATAAATTTTACTGATGAAAATGTACTTTGAACTTTTACACCTCAATTCTACGGATTATTTGGTATTGATTCGATAAAAATATGACTATATGTGGCAGCTATAATTTTGATTAGCAAATATTCAGTAAATCCATTCAAATTTTATGGGTAAAAGTACAATGAATCGAGATTTTCCCACCCCGGTTTTGGAAGAAGCTTCGCGCATCCAAACAACTCGAATCCAGGATTCGAAAGTTGAAGTTGAAACCGGCATCACCATTGACGATGTCCACTCCCGGGACCTGGATGATGCTGTTAACATCACCTGGGACAAAAACGAAATCCAGGTGCGCATTTCAATTTCCAATCCCGCAGAACTTTTATCCCGGGATTCGCAAATCTTAACCGAAGCTCTAAATCGTATTGAGACCCGATATTTACCGCAAGAAAATATTCCCATGTTACCTCGCGACCTTTCGGAAGATGCATTCAGCTTACTCCCTTCTCGCAAAAGGTGGGCGATTACCTTTATTTTTTATTTGAATCCCAAAGGTGAGGTCATTCATTTCCAGTTCAAAAAATCTCTATTCAAAAGCCGGCTTAAATTAAGTTATGCCGCCTTCGATTCCATCCTTGAGAATCACTCCGAAGATAAATATTACCCCATGCTTCGACTGGCAAGCCAGCTTGGTTTGCAATTGTTAAATAATCGCCGGGCACGGGGCGCCCTGGCTATTTACGATTTACGGAAAATGATTTACACCAACGAAGAAGGAATTATCTTACCTCTTCAGGAACAACGTGCCCATCTCAGCAACATCTTTATTCAGGAAATGATGATTCTGGTAAATTCCCACATTGCTCAATGGTTTGCCCGCGAAAATATTCCGGTGTTATTTCGCAACCATACAGCAGCACCCAATGCACCGGGACGAGAAGAAATTATTGCCCAGTTCAATGCGGCACTATTGCATCCGGACATTATTGCCGCAGTGAGCCAGCGAACCGTGCTCTGGTTCCGAAAAGCAACCTATGACCCCATCTTAAAAGGACATTTTGGACTGAACGTCCCCGCTTACACTCACATCACTTCTCCCATTCGAAGAGTAGCAGATTTGATTAATATCATGCAACTCAACGCTTATTTAAGCAACAAACCCCTACCCTTTTCCCTATCCGAGCTCCAGGAAATTGCCCAGATCATCAATCAAAAAACACGGGATTATCGCTTTATTCAACAGGAACGGTTTAAAGAGGTGGCTCGTCAACGGGCACAAAGCCATCTTTTAAGGAACCAGGTAAGCGAATTTGTGGCAATGCCTTCGTCCGAATTCGAAAAAGTGCTTAAAGAAGCATTTCGCAACGAGTTATTTCATAACACCCTGGTTGAGGCAATTCAGCATCGTATCAAAATTGGTGCCCTTGATGTAAATCACCTGATTGTTCTATTATTCCCACCCAAAAAAAACGAAACGGTTAATAGCGAAATCACATCATTAATATTTTCGTATCTCCAGAATCATCCAGAACTTGCTCCACAGATTTTGAATCACATTTCGCAAAAACGTTTGTTCGAAAATTTATCTTTTGAAGAAGATATCTATCTTGAACCGTCTTCTTCTCAAATGTCCTCTCTTCAAACATCACCACTTTTTAAAGCCCGAGTGTGTGCAGATATTCAGGGTAAACGTGTTTCTACTGCAAACTACGCCTACGGAAATAGTAAAAAAAGTGCGCGACAAAATGCAGCGGTAAAATTTTTAATTGCTTATCTGAAACATCAATTGGTTTCAACCAGCGATACTACCGATGCACCTTCCCCTCAAAAGGAAGTTCAAAACAAAACATCCCTCCATACCGAGGAGCAACCCAGAGCTTCTACTAATTATGTAGGTATTGTGAATGAACTTTTCGATAAATATCATCTGGTGCAAAAGCCTGGTTACGAATTTATGATGGAAGGGCCCTCCCATCATCCCAGAATCGTTTGTAAATGTACAGTTGAAGTTGATGGTGAAACGCTAAAAATAGAAGCTACGGGTGGTAATAAAAAAATGGCGAAGCAGGAAGCTGCCCGGAAATTACTGGAAGTTTTAGAAAAAAAAGGCTACACCAGGCAGGTTTCTAATCGAAAATTATCCATACATTTCTCCGAACATATCCAGCAAATAGTCGAATTCGATGAAGGCACTAATTATGTAGGACTGCTACAGGAATATTGCCAGAAACAGCACATTCGATTACCAGAATATACTTTCTTTGAAATAAATCAAAATAATCTGCCCTTTTTCCAGTGTCAGCTCAAATTTTTTACACCTAATGAAGAATTAATTTTTTGGGGAGAAGGACCCAATAAAAAATTAGCAAAACATGATGCCAGTTTCGAATGTTTAAAGTACCTACTAAAAAGCGAAATAGAAATACCGAAAAGTTCTTAATTTAAAAGCATCTTAACTTTATTTGTAATAAGCGCCTGTCCTCCGTATTTTTAATACGAATAAAATTTTTAGGGGAAACTCTGCAACTATTATTTTTTTCTGTTGAATAGATTGTGTTTTCTTTTTTATTTTCCCAATGGGAATTGTGCATTTTTACACATATCGAACGCTGCAGAAGCGTTGAACTGGTGTTGTAGAATGCTCTATCTCACAGGAAAACAAATATTTCTTGAATCAATATTTGAGGCACATCCATGAAAGATACTTTGTCACAAACAGCGGAAACCATCAATTTAGCTCCCCTGAACCGGATACTCCGCCGATTGGCAAAAAAACCGGGTTCCACCATCCAGCTTCTTCAGGAAACCCAGAAGATCTACGGATATTTACCCCGGGAGGCGTTAGTCCGCATTGCCGAGGCTACCGGAACTGACGTGAGCCAGATTTACGGGGTGGCAACCTTTTATTCCCAGTTTCGCTTGAAACCGGTGGGCAAGCACATCATTAAAGTGTGCCATGGAACAGCCTGCCACGTCAGCGGAGCCGAGCGCATCACCGAAGCGTGCGAGGAGTTTCTGGGTATTCCCGACGGCGAGACCACTCCCGACGGCATGTTTACTCTGGAATCGGTCGCCTGCCTGGGCTGCTGTAGCCTCGCCCCGGTGATGATGATTGACGAAACCACCTACGGTCGGCTAACCGACCGAGAGACTAAACGAATCCTGAAAAAATATCAAAAATAGAGGACAATTCCCATGAGTTCTCCGCAAAACGGAAAAATAAAAATTCTGGTGGGCATGGCCAGTTGCGGGATTGCCGCCGGTGCTGCGGAGG
>JALXCH010000498.1 GCA_026991005.1 Calditrichia bacterium
CAGCACCTCCACCTAACATGAAAGGAGTGGAGAACCCGTGGGGAATCAGATTTATTTCCACTGTTCCGTTACGGGTAAGTACCGTATCCAGGGTTAACCGGGCACGCGCTTCTCCGGTATTTTTAAGATTCACCGAAAGAGTATCGTACAAATTACCCCAATGGGTAACCTGGCGATTTGTCTGCGGCACGGAAATGGAGAGGTACGCCGCTTTCTGAACCGTAAACTGTGCCAGTTCACCACTCAATACGGTATCTTTTTCGCTGGTGAACAGGTCATGATAAAATGCGCGCACCTTCAGGGAATACACCCCGCTGGCCACGGTGCTATCCGGGCGGAACTGGAACTGGTAGGTGTGCTGGACATCCTGAGAGAGCGTGTCGCCCCAGCTCGAAGGCTCTATCCATTGTATTCCGGGATAATTCAGGGTATCGTTCACCAGCACTTGCAGGGAATCGATAACGCCGGAAGCCGTGGGAACACCCTGCGCCAGATTCTTTACCACCACTTCCAACGGAACGAAGTTCTGTCCGGTACTTAAAGTATCCTGGGACAGATTCAGAGAAATAGGCTGGATGTTGGGTCGTTGCTGAATTACCCAGTGCCAGGGAGAATTGCTTTTGGGCAGCTCGTACCAGACCGTATCCGGTGGAAAGATGGCATGAGCGACCATCCGGGCATCCACCGTATCTCGCCCGGTTACAGCCGAATCCAGCACCGTCAGTTCCAGGACGACATTCTGAGTCTGAGCAGGCTCCACAACCAGTCCGGTAAGCACAGCTGGTAAATAGGTAGGCTGGTTCACTTTATGAGAATAAACCTCAAGAGTGTCGATGAAAAGTTGCCGCTGGCTGTTATTGCGGATACGCACCGTAATGGGAACCCCCGTTTCCCCAATCAACACTTCGTTACGAGAGGAACTCAGGGAAAGAATTTCCGGTTGATCCGGACGCATGATGACCCAGGAATACAAACCGGAAGCAGTAGCGCTCCGGGCAATGCCATTCAGAGAATCCTGGTAGGCTACCTCTGCCCCAAAGGAATCCAGACCCGTAGCGGAATTGCTGGCAATATTTACTAGGAACTGAAATTCCACAGTCTGGTCCGCCGGAATCTGCTCAATGCTATCCGTGCGGGAAATTTGATACACCCCAAACTGATAACTCAGCGACACTCGTTTCACAATGGCAGTGGTTCCTCCCGCGTTGCGTACCCGAACCCGAATTAATCGGTTGGTTTGCCCCGTATACACGGTATCCGGTTCGGTATCATCCGGGCCTAAAATATCCAGAATGGTAAGCGAGGCCTGCTCCTGAATCTGGAGAGGTTGCAGAGCAAACTCACTGGTGTCGTTTATTCCGCTATTGGCATCGTGCCAGTAATAACGGAGTGTTAAGGGTTGCGCACCGGGTGCATGGTTTCCCACATCGTACTCCAGGGTATCCCGCAGGGTATCGCCGCCGGTTAACTGCGTGGCACTAAACGTTTTAGCCAGATTCAGCTCGGAGATGGTGACACTGTCCAGAATTGCCGTGGCAGACGACGGTGCGTTTCGCAAACTGATTGCAAAAGAAAATTGGGTGTTCTGAGAAACAACTGCGGGATAGTGAACCGAAAGCGTATCCAGGTGAATCAGAGAATCCACCTGCAAATTCCCAAAGTTCAACGTATCGGTAAGCACTGCCCGGTTTTCCAGATATCTTCTGAGTTCCAGATTTACCGCAAACTGTCCGGGATTCAGATTCAGCACCGTATCGGGGAAAGTCAGCGTATCCTGGGTATTGCCACGTACCAGGGCCGTATCGGGTAGCGGGATGTACAGAACGCCCCCAATGTTCACCAGGGTGGAATCCTGCAACAGATAATTGTACGCCTGGCCGCTATTACTCAGCACCAATTTCAACCCGGCTGTTTGCCCCATGGTAATGCGTGCAGGTTCCATCTGTACCGGGCTGAGCACAGCCGGGGTAACTACCTGCCAGGAATGAGTAGTGTCCGCATTGTTGACCACAATGGTACTCCCGGCAACCGAATCCCTACCCACCACCTGCACATTTAAGGAAACCAGACCGGGTTGGTTATTTTCATCCACATGAATGGCATCGAACGTCACGGTGTATTCCTCTCCCGAGGTCAGTCGCAACGCCGGTTGAAATACCTGCTGGATATTCTGGAACACACCGCTGGAGAAACGGAGATTAAGCGTATCCACATAAACCGTAACGCCCCCTTCGTTGTGCAAACGTACCCGGGCGCTTACCGAATCCTGCCCGATGCTCACGGAATCGTATTCACTGGTTACCGAGTACACGCGCAGCTGCGGCTGGCTTTGCACCTGAATGGTCGTTTCGAGCGAATCGGGCAAATAACGGGTGTGAATTTGTTGTAAATCGATTTCCGTAGCTCGAGCCAGAGCACCTACCTGTACCGCCCCCAGAGGAGCTGAATTGGAAACGGTAATCAGGAAATTCAAAGCCCGGGAATCGCCCCGGTAAATTGTATCCGGCAACGATTGTTGAAGCGTGTAAACGAACCCATCTTGCGAATCGTTAAAGGTTAATTGAGTTTCTGTGAGGGCAACGGGCATTACACCGGAATTTCGCAGGTAGAGGGTTGCAGGGATATTTTGTTGCCCCTGGTACACTACCTGAGCATCCACCACCAGGCTATCCACAGTAAGCTCGCCCGGCTGGCGAACTCTCAGCAGAGCCGGGCTGGTAGAAGTATCCGGCCCCACGGTACGCAAATCATTCTGATCCTGCCCCGTGACCTGGAAATTAATGGAATAATCGCCGGAAAGATTACTGTCCACATCGGCGCTGTACAGCACATTCAAAATGGCGCCACCGGTTAATGTGGGAAGAATCACCGGCGACAGCCGGGTAAAATGAATTCCGGAACTGGCAATGGGGGTAATTTCGGTAATTTTATTGGAAGCCTGACCGCTATTGGTAAGCGTGAAGCTAATCTGTAAATTGGTTTTCCCGGCACTCACCGAATCCACAGTCGTGGAACCTTCGGTAATGGCAATTGCCGAAAGGGTATTTCTTGCAGGCTCCTGCACAATCACGGTATCGGTTACCAGCGCACCGGTTTTGCGGTAGGTTTGCCCGGAATTTTGCTCCCGATAGAGGATGCTGGCATCCACCACCACCGGGCCAATCGTGGCTCCCTCCGGAACCTGAATGGCAAATTCCAGGGTATCGGAGCTGTTTCCGGGAATCACCTGAGAGGCAGAAATGAGCGAATCACTCAATTCATCCGGAGAGAAGATTAGATAGCTGGAATCGGCCAAAACGGTAATGGAAGCCTGCCCTTGATTCAACACCTGCACCCGCGCAATTACCGACTGCTGGTGTCCTCTATTCAAATAAATAGGGGTAATCGTAACGGAATTCACCAGAACCAGCGAGGGATTGAAGGATTGGATAAAAAAGTAACCCAATTGCTGGCGGGACACCTGGTAGGTCTGGTTACTCTGCTGGTCGTGGTACACCAGATGCGCCTTCAGCGGTTCGCTTCCCAGCGCTGCCAGGGAATCCACAGTAATCGTGTAAATGAGGGTATCCCGGCTTCCACCATTTACGATCAAGGGTAAAGCCGGTGAAGAGGTAATGGTATGGTTGTTAATAAACGAGAGGACAGCACTATCCACCACCGCCGGTGAAGCACCGGTATTCCGAATGACCAGCTTTAACGTAACTCCGCTCTGTCCCTGGCTCACCGTATCCGGAATCGCCATTAAGGTATCCGCAACCAGCACCGCTCGCTGCAGCACCTTTACCGTGTCCGCATCGTTGTAGAAATTTTTACTGTAGGTTACTCCACTGATTTCATCCTGGTAGGATACGGTAGCATAAATGCTGTCCCGACCGGTGGGATATCCTTCCGGGAAGGTGAGGGAATAAACAAAATGAGCCGAGCCTCCTCCCGAGATTTCCACCGG
>JALXCH010000499.1 GCA_026991005.1 Calditrichia bacterium
TTTAATGTGAATTTGCAGGTAATTCGGCCTTATTTCTGGAATCTGGCGCTGATTTCCCTGTTCATTCTTCCGCTGGTTACCATGCGCCTTTATTCGGAAGAAAAACGGGCGGGCACGGTGGAGTTACTGTACACCTCCCCGGTACAGATATGGCAGTTAGTTCTGGGTAAATTTCTGGCGGGGCTGGTGTTTTACCTCATCATGCTGCTTCCCACGGTGGTGTTTATGGCACTGCTCTTTATTTATGGAAATCCCGAAATAGGCCCGGTAATTAGCGGTTACATTGGGCTCATTTTGCTGGGTGCAGCCTTTATTTCCGGCGGATTGTTCATTTCTTCCATGACCGAGAACCAGATTATTGCTGCCGTGGGCGGTTTTGGCCTTTCCCTGTTCTTATGGATTATTGGCTGGGCCGCTAATTTCGCCGGACCGGGACTGGCCGGTTTCATTAATTACCTTTCCATCATCAACCACTTCGAAGATTTTGCCCAGGGGGTTATCGACAGCAAGCATGTGTTTTACTATCTGCTATTTGCAACAATGGGAGTATACCTCACCATGAAATCGGTGGATTCGGTAAAGTGGAAAGCCTGATTTTGCACCGGGTAAGAGAACGGCAATGTTAAGTGGAACTATTTAGGAGGCAAAGAAGACAATGAAACGATATGCCAATATCACATTGATTGTGGGAATCTTGCTCATTCTATACAGCTTTTTGAATTTTTCCATGAACCAGCTCTGGGATTGGGTTTCCACAATTTCTCTTATTTTTGGTTTAATAGTGACCGGGGTGGGAGCCTACTACCGTTCGAAATTCAGAAAGAAAGAAATCAGTCGCAAATCCCTGCAATACGGCGCGAATTCGGTGTTAACGGCCTTCATTGTGTTCGGAATTGTGGTGCTGCTGGCGTTCATTACCAATCGCCACCATGTGCGGGCGGATTTAACGGCCAAGGGGTTGTACAGCCTTTCCGAACAGACCAAATCGGTGCTGAACGACCTGAAGAAGGACGTTCAGATTTACGCCTTCTACAAAAAATCCGATGAAATGCCGGTTAAGGATAAGCTGGAAGAGTATGCTTACCGTTCGCGCCACATTAAATACGAAATCATCGACCCCAACCAGAAGCCGCAAATGGCGCGCCATTACGGAATTACTCAATACGGTACCATTGTGGTGGAATGCGACGGAAAGCGAGAAACGATTAACGAGCTCACCGAAAGTAATTTGACCAATGCCATCATTAAAGTAACCCGGGAACTGGATAAGGTAATTTACTTTACCACCGGCCACGGAGAACGGGATATTGAGTCCGATGATGCGCAGGGGTTTAAGAAAGCCGCCGAAGGAATTCGCAAAGAGAATTATGTGGTGAAAACCATCAATCTGGCGCAGGAAAAGAAAATTCCCGAAGACTGTTCTGTGCTGGTAATTGCCGGACCGCAGGCGGATTTCTTCCCCTTCGAACTGGATACTATCAAAAAATATCTGGAGAAGGGTGGCAAGCTGTTTGTGATGATTGATCCGCAGTGGAAACCATCTTTACCGGATTTTCTGAAGCAGTACAAGATTAAAGTGGGGAATAATATTGTACTGGATGCCAGTGGTGTGGGGCAGCTGTTTGGAATGGGGCCGGAAGTTCCCCTGGTAAACCACTACACCAAACATGAGCTGTTTAAAGATTTCAACATCATGACCTTTTTCCCGATTGCCTGTTCGGTTCAGGCCACAACCGAAGGGGAAAGCGGGTTTACCGCCAAAGAGCTGTTTAAAACCACTGCCAGTAGCTGGGGCGAAAGCGATTTCCAGAATCCCCGGGCCCGGTTTGATCCCGACAAGGATGTGAAGGGTCCCGTTCCCCTGGCGGCTGTTTCCACCAAAACGGTAACCGGAAATAAGAAGACGCGCATCCTGGTTATCGGTGATTCCGACTTTGCCACCAATGCCTACATTCGCAATTCCGGGAACTACGACCTCTTTCTGAACATTGTGAACTGGCTGGCGGAAGAAGAAGATATGATTACCATTCGTCCCAAGGAAATTGATGACCGCCGGGTTACGCTGAGCATGAAGGACAGCAAACTCATCCTTTACACCAGCGTTATTGCGTTGCCGTTGCTCATTGTGATTGCCGGAATCGTTGTGTACTACCGTCGGCGGTAATTGTCCCGGGGAAAGAATTGCAGGACTGGATTTAGAGAAATGTGTTGGTTGAGGGAAAACTGAAAACGATATACCGGAGGAGAACATGAAAATCGGTCGCACAATTGTTTTGTTGGTTTTACTCATCGCGCTGGGTGCTTATGTGTATTTCGTGGAAATTAAACACCAGAAAACGGTGGAAAAGAAGAAGGAGTTTGCACAAAAGCTTTTCCATTTTAAAAAGGATAGCGTGAAAAGCATCACCATAAAGAATCAATACGGAAAATTTGTGCTGGAAAACCGCGCCGATAGCTGGAAGATTGTTGCTCCTGTGGAAACAGAAGCGGATAAGAATAATGTGAGGACCATGTTGAACAATCTGGAAACAGCCAAAAAGAACAACGAATTTTCCGTGAAACCGAATGAACTGGGCGAATACGGATTGGGGGAGAAAGCCCTGAACGTGTGGATTGAAACGAACAGCGGCGAACGGGATTCGGTACATTTTGGCGACAAAACTCCTGTGGGAGGATTTGTCTTCGCCAATAAAGTGGATACTCTGGTGTTTACTGTGAATGAGTACATCCGCAATCAGTTCGACAAAAAACTGTACGATTTGCGGGACAAACACCTGCTTACTTTCACGGTGAACGATGTGAAGAAGGTCAGGGTGAAAAATCCCCACGGGCTGTTTGAATTCGAAAAGATTGGGGCTGACCAGTGGGAAATTACTTCCATCAAACGGCTGGCGGACGAAGGGAAGGTGCGCAAGATCCTGAATAAACTCAATTGGGAGCAGGCCAAAGCGTTTGTGGATGAAGAGGGGAAGCAACTGAAAAAATATGGTCTGGTAAAACCGGCATATTACGTGGAACTGGATCTGGGTCCGGATAAGGGAATGAAAAAACTTCTCATCAGTCGCAAAATAAACGGAAAGTACTACGCCCACGATGTTTCCCGCAAACCGATTTTCGAGATTGACAAACCGCTGGTGGAAGCTATGGATCTGACTTTAAATGACTTCCGCAGTACCCGCATCGTTCGCTTTGTGCGAGATAATCTTGACAGCGTCTATCTGGAATACGGTTCGACCCGCCTTTCCTTCACCAAGGATAAAATTAACAAGCGCTGGCTGTATGCGGATACGGCCCGCATCCCGCTGAAGGACGGAAAGATGAATAGTTTCTTCTCCAATCTGGAATTCACTCTGGCCAAAGAGTTTGTGAAAGATGGGAATATTAATTACGCCCGTTACGGACTGGACAAACCCGTTTTGCGGGTGAAATTGTTTAAAGAGGGCAAATTGCAGGTGGAAATGAAATTTGGAAAGCAGAAAGGAAATCGGGTGTACGCCTGGAGCAACCAGAACGACTCGGTGTATCTGGTGGATAAAAAAGATGTGGATCGCCTGAAACTGAAGCTGGACGACATTTTGAAGAAACCTAAACCGGTAACCAAAGAAAAACCGATACCGGCGAAGAAAGTCAGTTAGTCGTTCGTAATGGGAAGGGGTCCATTGGTGGGGGAGAGCACACCACAGGTGTCCGCTCCTCCCACCAACGAATTTTAAACGAAGTTTATCCGGTGCTGGAAGCTCAACGGCTTGTTCCAGCACAGGATGATCCGTTGGGGAAATAGACAATTTTTTGCGCCGTATGGGCGGATGTAAAACGGAGGTCTCTGGCGTTGTTTCGCTTTGCGAATCCGGAATATTTGATTTTGTTGCTGCTAATACCATTGCTGGGATGGTACCACTGGCGGTACGGGCACAAACTGTCCGGGAATTT